>JALWNR010000583.1 GCA_027083715.1 Bacteroidales bacterium | reverse complement strand
ATCTTGTAAAGCCATCAGTTTTATAAAAAGCAAAAAATTATTTTTTTAATTGCTTTTTAAGTTCTTTAAGTTCTTCTTGCAGTTTTTTAATTTGATTTTCAAGTGCTTTTTGTTCGGAGATATCGATACCGATATTTATAACCTTATAAGGTTTTCCTGTATGATCTTTTATTGGGGTGTAAATTTCAGAAATCCATAAAAATCCTTTTACTGTTTGAGTTCTAAAAAGCCTTTTACGAACAATTCCTGAACGTAAATCTTCCCAAAATTTTTCATATTCTTTCGGATTTTCTTTTGCTTCCGGGGCAAAATCACGTTGATTTTTACCAATCATATTTTTTTCTGATAAACCGGCTTCGCTTAAGTGAGGATCTTTTATATCAAGGATGTTTCCTTTCATATCATACCACACTACCGAACCTATTTTAGTAAGAGCTTCAATTACCGAACGGTTTTCAATTTTATTGATTTCAATTTCTTTTTGTGCTTCTTGCAATTCAAGAAGGTGTGCTTGCAGTGTTCGCTCTCTTTCTTCAATTTCTTCTGATTGTTGCTGATATTTTTCCAGTAAATCTTCTGTTTTTTGATTTTTCAAAGCAACAGAAATAGATGAAGCCACTCGTTCGCTAATGCTTTTCAGAAATTCAATTTCAAAATCAGCTAACTCATGCAATGAGGCTATTTCAATCACTCCAAAAGGTTCTGATTCAAACATTAAAGGAAGTAGGATTAAACTTTTTGGTTCATATTCACCAAGTCCGGATGAGATAAAGGTGTATCCTTCGGGTAAATCAGTTAAATAAATAGTTTCACGTTCTTGAAAGCATCTTCCCACAAGGCTTTCGCCTATTTCTATATTGGCTTCAAGCACTTTTTTCTTATTGTAGGCATAAGCCGTGCGCAGTTCAAGAAAAACTTTTTCAGGGTTATCATCATTCAATATAAAAATTGCAGCTTGTTCTGCTTTTAAATAGCTTACAATATTGCTAAGTATACTTAGTAGGTATTCTTCTAAATTATCTGAACTTTTACGTAAAATTTCGCCTAATTGAGTTATACCTTCTTGCGCCCATGATTGTTTTTTACGTTCCAGATTACGAATTTCTTCCATTTCTGTCGCTTTGCGCAAATTTCGTTGCATATCTATTAATGCATTACCCAATACATCTCTATCACTCAAAGGTTTATATGTTGCCGTTAAATCACCTTGACCAATTTTTCGGGCAAAAATAGCTGTTTCGTTTAAGGTAAACATCAGTTTGTTCAGGGTTCTTGCCATCTCTGCCAATTCATCGTTAGAGCGTGCTTTTACTTGCTTTGAAAAGTCAATAATTCCTTTATCCAAATCTTTTAAAATAGCAATGGATTGCCTTAAAGGAAGTGTTAAGCGCTGTGCTATAAAAAGCATAATTAATGAAAAACCCAATAAGCCTATAAATCCTACAAAAAGTGAGTAGTTAAAATTAGCAACTGCTTCTTCTTCTATTTTTTTTGTAGGTGCTATCAGGCAAAGAGACCAAGGTGCACCTGTGTTTCCTACTTTTACCGGTGAAAATGAAACATAGTTTGAGTAGGATATACTATCTTCAAAAATAAATGAAAACTGTTTTCCTTCTCTTATTTTTTCCAACACATTGAATTTAATAAATTCGGGAAAAACTTTAACAATACTATCTCCTGCAAATTTTTCATCCGGAAAGGAAATAATTGTTCCGTTGTTTGCTATAAGAATGGCATAGCTGTTTTCAAAAGGGCGAATTTGGTCGGTTAATCTTTGAAAGCGATCAAGTGTAATATCAATACCGGCAAGTCCGGCAAACTCACCATCTTTCAGGATTGGAACAGCAATACTGGTTTCCAAAATAGAATCGCCACCTTCTTTTGGAGCATATACATAGAAGTATGGATTTGTGAGTAGGTCTTTTTTCGACATTTTTAGTTGGTAGTACATACTTCCTATTGCATCACCTTCCGTTTCTACTGTGTCTATAATAAGATTAATATTTCCGGCTTCTTTTACTGCCACGGTTCTTTGTCGTCCGTAGGGTTTTGTATAGTTTTTATCAATAAAGCGTAGTTCCCATGACATCCAAACCGCCATGTATTCAGGATGTCCGTTTAATACGTTACCAATAGCATCACTATAAATTTTATGACGTAAATGTCCATCAATTTTGTCAAAACCTTTAAAAAATAATGCCATTGTTTTGGTTACTCCAAGGTCTTTTTCAAGTGTTGATTTTATTGAGCTGGCTCCTTGAATGGTGAATGAATCGGCTAATCCTCTGGCTTTTTGTAAAGAATCATTACGGTACCGAAAAACAATTACTCCGATAACTATCGTAAATATGATAAATGAAGTAATGAATATAAAAAGGAATATTTTAGCACGTAATTTCATTCTTATAGTCTGGTTTTGGTAATGCTAAATTTACAAACTTTTAGATAAGCCACAAATTTTTAAAGTTGATTACAAATATACTTTACATTTTGTAATATAAAAATATTTACTCTAAATATTTTATATTGTCCATTTACCTATCGCAAAGAATTTGCCAATTTTTAAAAAAGGTGTATTATAAATTTTGGAACTTATCTTTTAATTACTTTTTAGGAGGGGCAGATGCCTACCGAAAAAGAAATGCTGGAAATGGGGGAACGAGCCAAGAAGGGGGCTCGTTGTGAATGTTGTGATTGTGGGGGATTGGAAGGGAAAGAATCTAACACTTCAGGACAGCAAAATCCCATTGTTGCCGCTGCCGCTGCAACTTCTTTTTGCTCAGATGATGGAGGCGAAGATGAGTAAAAAGAAAAAAAGGACTGGCGGAAAACATAAGGGATATAAAAATAACTCTCTTTATCAGCGTATCAGCTGGGGAGAAG
>JALWNR010000582.1 GCA_027083715.1 Bacteroidales bacterium | reverse complement strand
ATTGTATATTGAGTGTTGAATATTTAATGTTTATCAAATTAATGGTAAAACTTTATATTTATTGATTCACCCACTAACTTTGCAGTAGTACCTTTTTTTTTTTATAAAAAAAACATTGTATTATCTAAAAAATTAGTAATTTTATCTTAAACTAAGTAATATTTGAACATGAGAACGATAATTGTTGATGATGAACCGGATGCATTAAATTCCATAAAAATAATTATTAAGGAATATCTTCCTGATATAGAACTTGTAGGTACATTTATGAATCCTAAAAAAGCATTAGAAGAAATTCCTAAACTTATGCCGGAATTACTTTTTTTAGACATTCATTTACCCGAAATAAATGCATTTCAACTACTGGAAATGCTACCGAAACGTAATTTTCATGTAATTTTTATTACAGCATATGATGAATATGCAATTAAAGCTTTTAAATATAATGCTATAGACTATTTGTTAAAGCCCATAAACATTAATGAAATTGTAAATGCAGTTAAAAGGATTAAAGAAAACAAACAGGAACAAACGGAATCATATGAAGATAAATACAAAAAATTGCTGAATACGCTTAATCAAAACAATAATCAAGCTCATGAAAAACTTATTCTTTCCACTATTGAAGGAATATATTATATTGATCCGGACGATATTCTTTATGTGAATGCCGATAGCAATTATTCTAAAATTGTTTTTAAAAATGCAAAACCTTTAACGGTATCTAAAAATCTTGGTGAATTTTTTGCTGACCTGCCAAAAGACTACTTTTTCAGAAACCATCATTCATATCTTGTCAATTTAAAATATGTTCGTAAATATGCTCGAAATGAGGGGGGAACCATAGAAATGATTAATGGAGATCAAATTCCCTTAGCCAGACGTAAAAAAAATGAATTTCATGAAAAAATGAAAAATTTAGTCAAAAAACTTTTTTAGTTTATTTGATTATCATATAAATAGCATTAAATTCGCAAAGAATTAAAAACAATATTTTTAATTGAGGATAAAAACGGTAACTTTTATTATTCAATTTTCTTTGATATTTTCTATTCACCGATATAATTTATTTGGTGAGAATAGAGTATTTGTAATAATTTGTCTGCCGTTTAACAGTTTTGAAATATCATTAAGACGAATAAAATTACATATATTTGAGTGCCATTAAATTAAAAAAAATATAATGAAAACAAACAAACTTTTAAAATATCTACTGATTGCTGCTGCTGTTTTAATTGTTTTTGCCATAATCGGAAAAAAAGCAGGTTGGTTTGGTAAAGATGATGCAATAAAAGTGAGTACCGAAATTGCCCAAAAACGAACTATTGTTGAAATAATTACTGCAAACGGTAAAATACAACCGGAAACCGAAGTAAAACTTAGTCCCGAAGTTTCCGGTGAAATTATTTTATTAAATGTAAAAGAAGGACAGGAGGTTAAAGCGGGTGATTTATTGGTAAAAATAAATCCTGAAATTTACCTTTCAACCATTGCACGTATTCAGGCAAGTTTAAATTCGGCAAAATCCAATTTGGCAAATGCCAAAGCACGACTTTCACAATCCGAAGCACAGTTTACCACGGCAGAATTATCCTTTAAAAGAAATGAGAAACTTTGGAAAGATAAGGCAATATCCGATGCCGAATATGAAACGGCTCAATCAAACTATCAAGTGGCAAAAGCCGATGTTGATGCTGCCCGCGAAAGTGTTAATGCTGCACGATATAATGTCATGAGCACAGAAGCTTCACTGCGTGAAGCACGTGAAAACTTAGCAAAAACCACTATTTATGCACCGATGTCAGGTACTGTTTCCAAATTGAACGTAGAAGTTGGCGAACGTGTGGTTGGTACCATACAAATGGCTGGAACTGAATTGTTGAGAATTGCTAATTTAAATTTGATGGAAGTTAAAGTTGATGTAAATGAAAACGATATTGTTCGTGTAAAGATAGGTGATACTGCTCTAATTGAAGTTGATGCCTATTTAGGTGAAAAATTTAAAGGTGTGGTTACAGAAATTGCTAATTCTGCCTCTGTTACCGGTGCAGGAACTGACCAGGTTACTAATTTTGAAGTAAAAATTTTAATGCTTAAAGATTCATATGCTCATTTAATACCTAATGATACTAAAAATTATTATCCTTTTCGACCGGGAATGTCTGCAACAGCCGATATACAAACAAATACAAAATACAATGTGCTCAGCGTGCCTATTCAGGCAGTTACCACCAGAAAAGATTCAACGGGTGTGGTAAAAAGTATAGCTGCCGGAACATTAGAGAAAGTAGATAACTTTGATGATGACAATAAAAAACAAGAAGATGAAAAGAAGAATAACGAGCCTTTAACCGTTGTTTTTGAATACCTTAAAGGTAAAGCAATTTTAAGGGTAGTAAAAACAGGTATTCAGGATGATAACTATATTGAAATAGTTTCCGGTTTAAAAGACAGTGCCGAAGTTATTACTGCTCCTTACAGTGTTATTTCAAAAAAATTAAAAAACGAACTTTCAGTTGAAAAAACAGATAAAGATAAATTGTTTAGAATAGATGAAAAATAAGCCGGTTTAATATATTAATTTCTATATCATTGTTATTTTGTGCCTCTAAGAAAACTCATGTTTTTTATACGCCATTATTTAACAAGCCATTCTTTGGCATCTTCTAATTTAGCAAAAGGTTTTGCTTTGCTTTTGGATAAGCTGTTTAATGCATCAAGTAAGTTTTTAATGCCTTTTGTTCCCACATAGGCACTTTTTTTTAGATATTGTTTTTGTCGTTCTATTGATTTTTGTATTTCAGGCAGTAAAGAAACCATTGCAAATAGACCCCGAACATCATTAATCTTTAAAATATCTTTTTTCCCCGACGAAATAACCTGTTCATCCGAATACTTTATGTGTTCAATTAATTCATTTTCGCTTAGTTCTCTGAAATCGCAATAAAGTATTTCTTTACCTTTATATTCAATCCATTTTATTCGTTCTTTCATAGCTTTTGCCGATTTTTACTGCTTATAGTTAGCAACAAATATAATTAAATCCGTTTTTTGAATAAATTTTTTTTACTTTAATTGATGAAATTAACCGTTTTTATGCTTATTGACCAATTTCTTAACATAAACTTAAAATCAACAAACTTTCTTTATAATCAGAATCATTTATTCTTTTTTATCTTTGTTGCCTAATAATAAAAAAATCCTGCCTCAAATTTAGTAGAATAGATTTAGAATAATTGGATGATTAAATATGAGGATAATATGTGAAGAGTATTATATTAAACCTTAAATCCGCAGGTATGTTTGTAGCGAACTGCGAAGCACTCACGAATACATTAAAATTCTGAAAAATAGGAATATCATTATAGTAAAGCAACAACTAAATAACTATGTCAAGATTGAATTACATTTTTGAAACAAGCTGGGAGGTTTGTAACAAGGTTGGAGGAATTCACACGGTAGTATCCACCAAAGCAATAAGTCTGCAAAAGCAAATAAATAACGGATTAATTATGATTGGTCCTGATTTGCATCGAGATGAACACAATAATCCTGAATTTGAAGAAGACTACTCACTTTTTCCGGAATGGAAAAAAACAGTTGTAAAAGAGGGTTTAAAAATAAAAATCGGTCGTTGGAAAATAGTGGGAAAGCCAATTGTTATTTTGGTAGATTTTAGTACTTTCATTGCTCAAAAAAATGAAATTTTTAAACATTTTTGGGAACTTTATCGCTTAGATTCCCTTTCGGGGCAATGGGATTATATTGAACCTGCTATTTTTGGATATGCGGCAGCAAAAGTAGTAGAAAGCTTTTATAATTTTTATTTAAGCACTCAGGATAAAGTAATTGCACATTTTCATGAATGGATGACGGGTACCGGTATTCTTTATCTCAAAGATAAAACTCCTGCTATTGCCACAGCATTTACTACTCATGCAACAACTGTTGGGCGTTCAATTGCCGGAAACGGACAACCCTTATACAGTAAATTGGCTACATATAGTGGCGATGGCAAAGCTCGTGAGTTTAATATCGTTTCAAAACAATCATTAGAAAAAATTTCTGCCCGGCAAGCGGATGTTTATACCACAGTAAGTGAAATTACTGCCGAAGAATGTAAACAATTTCATGAGAAAGCACCGGATATCGTTACTCCCAATGGATTTGAAGACGATTTTGTGCCCAAAGGCAAAGAGTTTGACAAAAAACGAAATAACGCACGTGCTCGGTTGCGTAAAGTATCTGAAACTTTGTTTGGCTATAAGTTGCCCGAAAAAGTAAACTTTGTTGCAACAAGTGGTCGTTATGAGTTTTCCAATAAGGGGCTCGATGTTTTTATAGATGCACTTGGAAAACTTTTATCCGATGATATGAGTACTGAAACTACGGTAGCTTTTATTTTGGTGCCGGCAAATAATTACGGTGCACGTAAAGATTTGCAAGAAGCTTTGCAAACCGGTGAATTAGATGCAATAGAAGATAACCGGATACTTACTCATTATTTACATGATGCTGAATACGATCCGGTATTGAACAAAATCATACAAAATAAAATTCAAAATGCTAAAAATGAAAGCATTAAGATAATTTTTGCACCTGTATATTTAAACGGAAATGACGGTATTTTTAATCTTTCTTACTGGGATCTGCTTATAGGATTTGACCTTACGGTTTTTCCGTCTTATTATGAACCTTGGGGATACACGCCGCTCGAAAGCTTGGCTTTTCATATACCTACGGTAACTACTACCCTTTCGGGATTTGGACGCTGGATTTTAAACGAAGGCATTAAGCTAAGCAAATGTTTGAACGTAATTGAGCGAAATGATGATAACTATAGTTATGTAGTGGATAAAATAGCAGAAACCATTGCTCTTTGCAGCAAAAGTGATGAAAAGTTTTTTGTCGAAGCACGAAAAAATGCCTATAATGTATCGCGCATAGCCCTGTGGAAAAATTTAATCAAATATTATTTTGATGCTTATGATATTGCTTTGAAAAAAAGTGCTTTGCGCAGTAAAAAAATCATTCCTAAAGAAACCAAGTTTACATCAATTGTTACTCATAAAAGCAATAAGCCCGTTTGGAGGCATATACAAGTAAGTTCAAAAGTGCCTGAAAACTTTGCACGTTTAGAAGAATTGGCAAATAACCTGTGGTGGTCGTGGAATTTTGAAGCACAAAACTTGTTTCGCTATATTAACCCAAAACGCTGGAATGAGTTGCAAAAAAACCCGGTTGCACTACTGCATTGTGTTTCCTATGACCGGTTTAAGGAATTAACCAATGATGATTATTTTAATATTTTATACCGCAAAGTAATGAGTGATTTTGATAATTATCTTAATCGCCCATACGATAAAAACTTGCCTTCAATAGCTTATTTCAGCATGGAATACGGTATTTCCAATGTGCTTAAAATTTATTCCGGTGGATTGGGTATTCTTGCCGGAGATTATTTAAAACAAGCATCTGATTCAAATATAGATATGGCTGCTGTGGGTTTGCTGTATAAATACGGATATTTTCGTCAGGTATTATCAATGAACGGTGAGCAACAAGTGAGTTATAAAGAGCAAAATTTTGCAAAAATGCCTTTAAAACGTGTTCAGGATAAAGACGGTAATCCGGTCTTTGTTGAGTTGGCTTTGCCTGGGCGTATTGTAAAAATACAAACTTGGTTGGCTAAGGTTGGTAAAGTACAGTTATTTCTTCTGGATACTGATATTCCTGAAAATCAAAAAGAGGATAGAGAATTAACCTGGCATCTTTATGGTGGAGATAATGATTATCGTCTAAAACAAGAGCTGATTCTTGGTGTTGGGGGTATTCGCGTATTAGCCAAAATGAATATCCGTAAAGATGTGTATCACCTAAACGAGGGGCATGCTGCATTTGCAGGAATTGAACGGATTAATCAGTTGATTAATAAAGAGATGCTTGGTTTTGCCGAATCTTTGGAAATTGTAAAGGCATCCAGTTTATTTACTACTCACACACCGGTTCCTGCCGGACACGATACTTTTTCGGAAGATCAACTTTTACCCTATTTGGGACATTATCCTGAAAGGTTAAAAACCACATGGGAAAATTTTATGGATTTAGGACGGGCACGTGCCGGAAATACAAAAGAAAAATTTTCAATGAGTTATCTGGCGAGTCATCTTTCGCAAGAAATTAATGGCGTAAGTAAATTACATGGAGAAGTTACAAAAAAGATGTTCAATAAACTTTGGGAAGGATATTTTCCCGAAGAATCACATATCGGTTATGTTACTAACGGAGTACACTTGCCCAGCTGGGCATCGGAAAATTGGCTGAATTTGTACAAAAACTTATTTAAAGACCAATTTATTGAGGAACAATCAAACTCTGAATTATGGTTAAAACTTGATGAAATAGACGATAAACAAGTTTGGGAGTATAGAAAAGCTGAGAAAAAGGCTTTATTTGATTACATCAAAGAATATTTAGATGAAAAAGGTACACGATTGTTTGAAAATCCGAAATATGTTGCTACTGTCCGTGAAGAATTGAACGAAAAATACCTGACAATTGGCTTTGCCCGGCGTTTTGCTACTTATAAGCGCGGTAATTTATTATTAAAAGATGTGGCACGACTAAAAGAATTACTTAATAAGACTGATAAACCGGTACGTTTTATTTTTGCAGGAAAAGCGCATCCGAACGATGGGGGAGGACAAGCAATTATAAAAGAAATTGTTAGTTTGTCAAAACAAGCAGATTTTATAGGACGTATTATTTTTATTGAGAATTATGATATTGAAGTGGCAAAAAAATTGGTGCAAGGTGTTGATATTTGGTTAAACACACCTACGCGCCCGCTTGAAGCGTCAGGAACCAGTGGTATGAAAGCCGTTATGAACGGAGTATTGAATTTAAGTGTGTTAGACGGTTGGTGGGTTGAGGGTTACCGCGAAGGTGCCGGCTGGGCATTACCTGAAAAACGAACTTATGATAATCAAGAGTTTCAAGACCAATTAGATGTGGAAACTATTTATAATTTATTGGAAAATGAAATTATTCCGATGTATTATGAACGTAGTGAGCAGGGCTATTCAAAGCGTTGGGTACAAATGATACGTAAAAATATTAAAGAAATTGCACCTGAATTTACTATGAAACGTATGTTGGATGATTACATTAATCGGTTTTATAAAAAACTATATGCCCGAAAAATTGAAATTAATGCCAATGACTACCAACTAGCAAAAGAACTTGCATTGTGGAAAAAACGAGCCATTATTGCTTGGGAACAAATCCATGCTGAAGAAGTTCAGATTTCAGAAGCTATTAAGGAAAGTATTGAGATTGGAAAAAAATATCACGGCAAAGTAATACTTAAATATGATGAAAGTTTAAATGTGGATGTTGGTGTGGAAATTGTTATTACAATGCAGAGCGATGATGAATTGAAAGTGGTGGATGTAATTCCTTTGAAGTTAGAAAAAAAGGAAAACGGGAAAGCTTATTTTTCAGCACGCTTTATTCCTTCTAAGCCCGGAAATTTTAATTTTGGTATCCGTGTATATTTAAAACATCCGAAACTGCTTTACCGGCAAGATTTTAGCTACTTAAAGTGGATTTAACCGCAATAATTCATGAAATTATCTTTAAGCAGATACAAAGCCTGTTCCGATTTATCGGAAGCATCGAATTCCGCCGACATATTATTATATTTTTCACAAGCTACGCTTGTAAAGAGAAAAGTTCAAGGAATTCGTAACGAAGTAGATGCTTGAAGAGAATTTCAAGCGACACTCAACCTTTAGCCTCATAAGCCGAAGGCGAATAAATTTGAGTGCATTTATTTTGCAATAAAACTCGATTAATGTATTGCTAATAAGAGTGTTGCGCCACAGCTATAACAAAAGTGGTGAACTGCGAAGCACCTCACCAAAGGTAATTTTGCGGGTTAATCATGTATAAGCATTATGGCGTACTTTCGTATACGCCATAGCGAGTACCATCAAAGCCAAGTCCCAAAACTTGCTTTGTTGTCGATTAATTTATACTAAACCGCTTAAATATTTTGTAAGAGTATATGCCGATAGACTTTTAGTTTTGTATTAAGAGCTTGCGAAGTAATACAATTACTAAAAGCGTATCGGTATAGTTTTTATAAAGTATCCAATTCTTTCATCATTTCTTTAATTTCTTCATCTTCTTTTGATGATTTTTTTTGAAACACTACTCCGTTTTTCAGGTCTTCGGATGCAATGGTTTCATTTAGTGCTTTTAAACCTTCATTGGTCATAATATAGAATTGATTGTCTTCACTCCAATCAATTTCAGAGCATATATTGTCAAAGCCTTTTCCTATATAAACAACTTTTCCGACAGGAATTTTCAAATCTACCGAAACCTCTTGATCACGTATTTTCTTTTTGCCTTTAATGTCAAAATATCGATTAATTAACAGTAGTGAGTCATCTTGTTGCCAATCATATTTGATGCTTTTTACATATTGTCGTGCATCAGTATCATTCATTCCATGTGATCTTTTTGTGATGGATAATTCATAATTTTTTCGATTAACAGGAATAAAATGCAAATAAATTTTTCCTGTTAAAGCTAAATCATTTTCAAAATCAACAATCACACGGTTAAAAATTTCTTTATTTCTTGGCGATAATTTAGCTTGTGCCAATTGAACGTACATGGTATCATAATTACCGTATAGTTCATAAACTTTCTTTTTTTCTGCTGTTGATCGATAATTAAAAGCTGTTCTACCTACTGCACCAATTATTATCATTAAACTTACAAACCAAACAGCAGTTGCAATAATTGCTGTTGTTCTGCTCCGGGCTTTAAATCGAAACAAAAGTTTCAGGCTAATAAATAATAAAGCCAAGGCAGGAATAATAATTAATAAATAAAGGGCAATCATACCGGTAAGCCCAACAAAAGGGTCGGCAAATAAACGGATAAATTCCAATACGGAAAAATTCATATTATTCCACGAAAGTGGAGATAAAAATGTGTCGTTAAAAAACCATACTCCGGTAAATGAACTGATTAATCCAATTCCTGTGATAAACAACCATATGGAAAATATTACAAGAAATACTTTTAAGGCAATAAGCCCGATTTTTCCGGCAAAATTTAGTATTACCCCTAAGTTTTGCCGAAAGCGCTCATAACTTCCGCTATTTTGCCACTTACTAAAACCTTCTTTTACTTCTTCGTATTGATCTTTTATTGTTTTTTCAATATTACCCAGGTTTACCGGCTCTCCACGCATTTCTAGTTTTTGTGTAGTTGTTTTTGCTTCCGGAATAATTATCCATAATAAGATGTATATAAACATACTTGCACCATATATCATGGTGATGATAATGAAAAATACACGAATAATTACCGGATCAATTCCAAGATAAGCACCTAGTCCGGCTGCAACACCACTAAGTACCTTCTTATCAGGGTCGCGATAAAATCTACGTGATGATTTAAATGAAAAATTACTTTTATTTTCATTATTTTCAACTTGCTCTGTCGTATCTTCAATGTATTCGCCATAATCATTGGGTTTACCCATTATCTCAATAATAGACTCAATATCAGTTATGTTTATCACTTCTTTGCGATTACTTACCCGTTGTTGAAACAATTCGGCAATGCGTGACTCAACATCAGAAACCACCTCATTTGCTTCGGAAGGATTTCTAAACATGCGGCGTATTGCATCCAGATATTTATTTAACTTTAGGTAAGCATCTTCATCCAGATTGAAAATCAGTCCGTTTATGTTAATTCTTACTGTTTTTTTCATTGGGGTTTATTTAATGTTTGATGATTTTATCCTATTATTAATTTTCTTTACTTTCTTGAGGGAGATTTTTTACCATATCTACTGCTTCAACCAGTTCTGTCCATGATTTATCCAGTTCATCTAAAAATTTTTCACCTTCTTGAGTTAGTTTGTAGTATTTTCGCGGTGGTCCTTGTGTTGATTCTTCCCAGCGATAGCTTAAAAGTCCTGCATTTTTTTGCCGGGTAAGCAGTGGGTAAAGAGTTCCTTCAACAACAATTAATTTAGCTTCTTTCAGCCTGTTGATTATATCCGATGCGTATGAGTCTTTTTGCGAAAGTATGGACAAAATACAATACTCTAAAACTCCTTTACGCATTTGGGCTTTTGCATTTTCTATTTTCATAAGATTATAATTTTATTCAAAATTTGTTCTGTAACACTTTCGATTCCTTATTTTTTGTTTCTGAAAATATTTATTTAAGGAATAGGTATTTTTTATTTTTTCTCTCTTGTATTTTTAATTATATCTTGACCGAAACATTCACAATTTGCTTTGTTTCTTTTTGTATTTTATATATAATTACTTTTACAAAACCCTGCATTCTGTACTAAATCAGTATCCTTTCATTTCCATTTTTTGCTCAAATGTTTTTGCTTGCGGCATTACTATCCAAAGGATAATATAGGGTAGTAAACCAATGCCTGTAAAAATCACGGCAAGAATAAATAAAACCCTAAAAAGAATAGGATCAACATTAAAATAAGTACCTAAACCTCCGCATACTCCACTGATAACACTGTTATCGGGGTCGCGATAAAGTTTTTTTGTTTTATTCTCAAACTTAAAGTCGCTCTTATTTTTGGTTTGTTCTTCATTTTGAACATCTTCCATAAAAATTTCCGGTAAACCGATTATTTCAATTACTTTGTTTACGTCTTCCATGCTAATTACCTCCTTTTTTTTATTCAACATTGTTTCAAATAATTCAGCAATTCGGTTTTCAATATCTGCAACAATTTCTGTTGCTTCTTCTTTTTTATTAAAATAGTGTTCAACGGATTTCAGATATTCTTCCAATTTTGCTAATGCGTCTTGGTCGATTATGAATATCCTGTTTGCAAGATTTATATTTTCAGTTAATTTCATTTTTAAAAATTTAAAGTACCTTGTTATACATATTATTATACAATACAAATATATAACTTTTTTTAGTACTATGCAACACATAGTACTGAAAAAATAAATGTTTTATTTGATACTTTTGTAACATTTTAAATATGAGCCATTTGTATTTTTAAAGAAATTGAAAAAATAAGTAATAAAAATCATGTTCAGGGTAGAAATCTTGTTTTAGGCATGTAAATTAATTGAAAATTGGTACATAAAAAAAGTGTATAAGCAATCCAATTTGGATGCTTATACACTTTTTCATACAAAATAAATAAATACCAAAAATATAAAACGTATTTTCGGTAAATATATATTACCTTAAATCCGCAGGTATGTTTGTAACGATAATCCAAAATGTGTGTCAGTATTGGTGTAGCGCAGAAAAAAGCAACGCAGGCGTATCACTTGATACGGTGAGTAGGTTTTTTCGAGCATTGCCAATAATGACGTGCAGTTTGGATTTGCAGTAAAAGATACTTGCGGATTTAAGGTATTATTTAACTTCAAAAGAAACAGAGGCTACTTCAACACCTTTGCTTCCATCATCAGTATCATTCATTCTTATATCATATTTGCCTGCATCATTTGGTGCAGTAAATTCAAAAGTACCGGTTGTAGCACCTTTGATATATTGATAGGCAATATCATACGAATCGTTTTCTGCCTCTTTTCCATGAGCTACATCCGACGGAATGATACCTATCCATGCATTTTCATCCCATTTTGGAGAGGCTTTAAAAGTTACTTTAATAGTTTCTCCTGGAGCGTAAACTTTTTTGTCAAGTTTTAAATCTTCGCTTCCGCAAGAACTAAAAATCATCATACCAAATAATGCAATGATTGCAAAAAAACTTAATCTTTTCATAGCTTTAATTTTAGTTAATTATATTTTCTCAAATATAAATATAAATATCTTTTTTTCTAAATAATTGATAATAAAATGAAAAATTATTTTTAATTTTATTGTCAAGCTTTTACTCTTTTTAATAATCCTTAAATCTGTAGGTATGTTTGTAGCGAACTGCGAAGCACTCACAGCTTGTCCCGTTTTTTCGGGAAATACATTAAAATTAATATAAGAAATGAGTAAAAGTCAAAGAGT
>JALWNR010000581.1 GCA_027083715.1 Bacteroidales bacterium | reverse complement strand
TTCTTATTGTATTTAATTAATATTAGATGTAAAATATACATAATTTATATATCAATAATTGAACAAAGATTTTTTACCCACTAAAATGGTAGTAGAACCTAATTTTTGTTGTTTTTTTATGCGGGAATAGTAAAATAAAAAGTGGTTCCTATATTAATTTCAGATTCCAACCATATTTTACCTCCTAAAAGTTCAACATACGCTTTTGAAATTGAGAGTCCTAAACCTAAACCTCCATGTTCTCTGGTGCTTGTATCTATTGCCTGCCTGAATTTTCCGAAAATTTCTTCTTTCATTTCTTCATGAATACCAATTCCACTGTCTTTTACATAAAATTCTATAAATTCCGTTTTTTTTGTGTAGCCTATTTCTACAAATCCTTTTTTGGTAAATTTAAATGCATTATCTAGCAAAATTAGCAATATTTGTTTTAGTTTATCTAAATCTGTATTTACAATTAATTCATTATTGGGGATGTTTTTCTTAAAAGATAAATGTTTTGATTCGGCAATCAGTTTATAAAAGCTGTATAAATCAGACAATAAAGCCGGAATATTAACATTTCTTTTATTGGGTTTTTCTATACCTGCCTGTATTTTAGCGATATAAATAATTTCATCTACAATATTTAACAGTTGATTTGCACTTTCAGTTATAATGTTAAAATATTTTTCTCTGTTTTCTTCCGATATATTTTTCAATTGTAAAATTTGAGTAAAACCTAAAATGCCATTTAGTGGTGTCCGTATTTCGTGAGACATATTGTTTAAAAAAGCAGTTTTCAATTTATCGGATTCTTCGGCTTTAATTTTTGCTTTTTCAAGCTCTTGTGTTCTGTTTAAAACGAGTTCTTCAAGATGATTCTTGTGTTTTTCAAGTTCATTTTTTTGTTCATACAAAATGTTGTTAATATTTATTATTTCTTCATTTTGCATTTCTATTTCGCGTTTTTGTGCACTAATTTGTGCGGTTCTTTCTTTAACAATAGCTTTCAGTTTTTCTTCATTTTTTTTGATTTTAGAAATTCTTAAACGGTAAATCAGGTAAATAAATGCCAAAATAATGAATGAAATACTAATTTTAAACAAGCGGGTTTCATATATAAAAGGTTTTATTTCAAATGAAATACTTGTTGGTTTTTCATTCCATAATCCATCATTGTTGCATGCTATTACCATAAACCTATATTTGCCGTGTTTAAGGTTTGTGTAGCTCACTTTTCGCACTTTCATATCCGTTTCTATCCAATTGGTATCAAAACCTTCAAGTTTGTATTTAAAATGTACTTTTGCAGGATTTTTCATGCAAATAGCTGTATATTTAAATTCATAGTGTTGCTTTCCTGCTTTAATTATTGGTTTATCAAATAAATTATATATGCTGTCATTTACAGTAAAACTTTCGATTATTACTTTTGGTTCCAGTTTATTGTAGTTTATATCCAACGGATCTACAACAATAATTCCGTTTAAAGAAGGCATCCATATTTTACCATCTTTAGTTTTTATAATTTTTGCTGCAGGTGTAAACATGAGTGGCTGAGCTCCGTCATTTTTATTAAAAACTTTACAGGTATATTGCTTTTTTATTCCAAGTGCAAACTCATTCAATTCATTTTTATTCATCATCATTATACCTGTATTATAAGGAATCCAAAAATTGCCGTAATTATCTTCAATTAAATCAAAGGGAGAATCATTTGCCAGTCCGTTGTTATAATTATAGACTGTCAGGTGATTTTTTTCATATCTGAAAATGCCGTTTCCATTACTTATAATCCATATAACTCCTGTTGTATCCGTATAAGTATTAAATACGCTAATAATATTTTTTGCTATGGGTTCTTGTAATTTTATTAAGTGCTTATTTTTCAAGATAAAGAAACCTTCTCCGGTAGTAGAAATTAACAAATTTCCTTCATTGTCTTCTCTTATAGATAACATTTGATTTGTTTGTAAAATATCATATTCAGGAAATATTTGTACACTATTGTCCGATCTTATTTTAAAAATACCTTTGGTTCTGCTTGCTCCCCAAATGTTTTTGTAGCGGTCTTCATATGTTAGTCTTATTTTGTTAGTAGGTAAACCTGTTTTTATTGTAAACCAAACTTTCTTTCCTGATTTTTCTATTTTTAGGAGTCCTTTATACGTACTTATCCATAAATTTCCTCTGCTGTCTTTTAAAATGTGTCTGATTCTTGCATTATTTAATTGCTTACTGTTTAAAAACAAACTCACTTTTTTATTTTCTATTTTATCAATATTTCCATTTTCAAATCCGGCTAAGACTATTCCTTTGTCTATTTCACAAACTGTATTGCAAATTTTACCATGTAAGCCCTGATTGGTATCATAAATATCAAATTTACCAATGCTTATTTTCATTAATCCTTTTCGGTAAATAATTAACCATAAATTACCTTCATAATCCAGCATGGTTTCATTAATAATTAAACCGGATAATTTAGTAATTTCAGTATATTTTAAATCGGTCTTTTTTTGTCTGAAAAGTGTATTTCCCGTACTTATCCAGCGGTCTCCATTGTGGTCTATTTGAGCGGAATACACCGTTTTTCCTTTCATAAAACGATCTTCTTTTATTGCTTGACCATCAAAGTAATACAGTTCATTTAAATTATTAATCCAATAAAGTTTATTATTGAAAAAATGTAAAAATGTAAATAAAGTTCTTACTGAATTTTGGGCATGAATATAAATACTGAATTTTTTTCCGTCAAATTTAATCACCTTATCATTTTTGGTACCGAAATATATATTTCCCGATTTATCTTCTGCATAAGAGCTTATGCCTTTATCTGAATATTTTTTATTATCAAATAAATGTATTTGATTGTTTTGTATGAAAAAAATGCCTTTTTTTTCTGAATTTAGCCA
>JALWNR010000580.1 GCA_027083715.1 Bacteroidales bacterium | reverse complement strand
GCTTTATTGTAAATAACAAATCGTTTATACAAGTTAAAGCACCATATATCAAAAAGCGTTTTCTTGTCTCTTAATATTTTCAATAAGTGCTGAAAATGTAAAACTTTTCAGTTATTTTTGTTGATAATAATTACATTAAGCTTTTTTGAAAAATGAAAAACATTCAAATGGTTGATTTACTCAGCCAATATAAAAAGATAAAAGACGAGATTGATAAGGAAATTTTTTCTGTAATTGAATCGGCAAAATTTATCAAAGGACCAGTAGTAGCAGAGTTTCAAAATAATTTGGCAACCTATCTGGGTACTAAACATGTAATTGCCTGCGGAAACGGAACCGATGCCCTGCAAATTGCCCTGATGGCACTGGAATTAAAACCCGGCGATGAAGTAATTACTTCTGATTTTACCTTTATTGCAACGGTTGAAGTGATTGCACTTTTAGGCTTAAAACCTGTTTTGGTAGATGTATATCCGGATACTTTTACATTGGATACCGAAAAAGTAAAAGCAGCCATAACTCCTAAAACCAAAGCAATTATTCCGGTACATTTGTTCGGACAAGCTGTCGATATGGATGAAATCATGCAAATTGCCAAAAAGCATAAATTGTATGTAATTGAGGATACTGCTCAGGCAATTGGTGCCGATTATCTGATGAACGGAAAATCGCAAAAATTAGGAACAATCGGAACCATTGGCTGTACTTCATTTTTTCCTTCAAAAAATTTGGGAACTTTTGGTGATGGCGGTGCTTTATTTACCAATGACGATATCTTGGCAGCAAAAATCAGTTCCATAACCAATCATGGAATGAAAGTGCGGTATTATCATGATTATGTGGGAGTTAATTCACGTTTGGATTCATTGCATGCAGCTATATTGAAAGTAAAACTAAAATATCTGGATAATTATAATCAAGCCAGACAAAAAGCTGCTGAATATTACGACAAGGCATTTAAAAACTGTAAAAAACTGGAAGTTCCGCTAAGAAATAAAAAATCAACACATATTTTTCATCAATATACTTTAAAAATAAAAAATGCCGACCGTGCCGGACTGATTGAATATTTGAAATCAAAAAATATTCCGGCAATGATTTATTATCCGGTGCCATTGCATCGGCAAAAAGCGTATAATCAGTATAATTTTAAAGAATCTGATTTCCCTGTAACCGATATGTTGTCAGAGAAAGTATTTTCATTACCCATGCATACAGAACTAACAAAAGAACAGCAGGATTATATAATTGAACATGTATTGAAATATCTTGGATAACTGGTAATTAGCTTGTCCGACAGCTGGCGGATTGGTTATTGCGTACTGCAAATATTGAGTGTTGAATATTGAGTGTTGAATATTGAGCGTTGAATATTGAGTGTTGAATATTTGATAATTAGTAATTGGTATAATGATCAGGTACTGGTTACTGTAAACTGTGGACTGAGAACAGAAAATTGAAATAAATAATATGAATACAGAAAAGGATTACTTTGCGCACGAAACGGCTGTAATAGATGATGGATGCAGTATTGGTAAAGGAACAAAAATTTGGCATTTTTCGCACATTATGAAAGATTCGGTAATAGGCAAGAATTGCAATATCGGACAAAATGTAGTGGTTTCGCCACAGGTAATTTTGGGTAATAATTGCAAAATACAAAATAATGTATCGGTTTATACCGGAGTAATTTGTGAGGATGATGTATTTATGGGACCATCGATGGTTTTTACCAATGTAATCAATCCGCGCAGTGCAGTAAATCGCAAATCGGAATACATGAAAACCTATGTAAAAAAAGGAGCTACTTTTGGAGCCAACTGTACCATAGTTTGCGGTATCACCATAGGTGAATACGCTTTTATTGGAGCCGGAGCAGTAGTTACCAAAGATGTAAAACCTTATGCTTTGGTGGTAGGTAATCCCGGCAGGCAATTGGGTTGGATGAGTGAGTTTGGTCAGCGTTTGCATTTTGGTGAAAACAATAGAGCTGTTTGTCCTGAAAGCGGTGAAGAATATGTTCTGGAAAATGATTTTGTAAGAAAATTATAAAAAGATATAATCTGCGGACAAACATTATCTACAGATTAACACAAATTAGCGCAGATTATGGAATATGCTATAATTTATAAACAAAAATAATTTGCATTAATCCTAATACATTAATCTTTGATTAAAATAAATATAATGAAAAATTTTGCATTAATAGGCGCGGCAGGATATATTGCCGTAAGGCATATGAAAGCCATTAAAGAAACAGGAAATAATCTGATTGCAGCACTGGATAAATTTGATAGTGTAGGCATTATAGACAGTTATTTTCCGAAAGCTGATTTTTTTGTTGAATTTGAACGTTTCGACAGGCATATTGATAAATTAAGACGTACAGGTAAAAAAATAGACTATGTAAGTATCTGTTCGCCAAATTATTTGCACGATTCGCATATTCGTTTTGCATTAAAGCAGCAGGCAGATGCCATTTGTGAAAAACCATTAGTTTTAAACCCTTGGAATGTAGATGCTTTGTCTGAAATTGAACAAGAAACCAAACGACGGATAAATACTATTTTGCAATTACGATTACATCCGGATATTATTAAGCTGAAAAAAGAGATTGAAGCCGGACCCCAAGATAAAATTTACGATATTGATTTAAGTTATATTACCTCACGCGGACATTGGTATTTTATCAGCTGGAAAGCCGATATTAGCAAATCAGGCGGAGTTGCTACCAATATTGGTGTACATTTTTTTGATATGCTGACGTGGATTTTTGGCAATGTACAAAGCAATATTGTGCACGTACTGGAAGAGAAAAGGGCAGCAGGTTTTTTACAATTGGAAAGGGCAAGAGTACGCTGGTTTATGAGCCTTGATTATAATGATGTGCCTGAAAAACAAAAGCT
>JALWNR010000579.1 GCA_027083715.1 Bacteroidales bacterium | reverse complement strand
TAATGCCGTAGTATCTTAATTCATTATACAACGGCATTTAAAACAGAAAATTTTATTTCTTTAAAATTTGTCAATATAAATTTCTACCCGTCTGTTAGCACTTTCCTGCTCTTCGTTTTCGGCATAAGGATAAATCATTTTGTTGCTACCAAGCCCACGCGTTTTAATTCTTTGAGCATCAATTCCTTTATGTGTCAACCACTCTTTTACTTTTTCGGCACGTTCTTCCGATAAAGCTTTATCTACATCGTTGCTCGGGTAAAAACCATTTGAATGCCCCTCGAGTGTAATCATTAATGCTTTATTTTGAACCAATAAACGATAAATACGGTCTAAATCAGCAAATGATTTTGTATTTATATCCGTTGCATTGGGAGCAAAAAATATTTTAGGCAAAAAATCATTATTTCCTTTTTTTAGTTTATGAATTTTAAAATTAAAATTACTCGAACTCAAATTCTCAACACTTCTGGATGCAATTACCGTATCGGCAATATAATATTTATCGGCATATGCCCAAAGTAAATAATTAGGAAAACGATGAGCTTCGGTACTTATGCTTACTTTTAGCTCAAAACTTCCTTGCTTGTTTGTATTTGTAGAAGAAGTGGTTTCGTTTGTGCGTAGATTTGTCCAAAAAATTTGTGCTTTTACTGGTTCTTGTGTATCAAAATCAACAACATTGCCTTTTACAATAAAATTTTCGAGGTATTTAAAAACAATCGTATGTCCCTTGCCTTTATACATATTGTTAACAGCCAATATAAAACGATCGCCCTTTTTAACTTCAATGCCTTTGCTGTAACATTCCGGTTTTCCGGTTATCGACAGCCCGGTTTTACCAAGCAAAGCCATATCAGAACGAGCCATATTAATTCTTATAGGGCTTAAATTATTTGATTTGATATCGGCACAATAATTATTGTTTTCAACTTTATAAAGCAAAAAATCATAATTATCCTTCGGATCAATCGGAATAATATCAAAAAGCAGCATCCCGTCTTTTTGTGCCGTAAATTTATACCATACCGGATGTTGTGCCTGCGCAAAAGGATTATCTGCCGATTTCATTTTTACTTCTTTGGGTGCACCGGTGGGTCCAAACTTTGAAAGTGTTGAAATTTCAAAGGCACTTTTACATTCGCTTGCATTTTTAATATTCTTTAACTCCTGTGCTTTTGTGTTATATACAATAAATGCTGATAATACAATCAATAATACCGATTTCTTCATTATCTTTATGTTTTAGTTCTATTTTTTCCAGAATATAAAATTATAAAATATTTCTGTGTAATGATGTAAAATTAATAATTTTTCGAGAAATGAGTACTGAAAAAGTAATAATTATTGGTGGAGGAGTGGGTCCTATGGCAGGCGTTGAACTGCATAAAAAAATTATTGAAAACACAAAAACAGAGGGTAGCGATCAGGATCATTTTCAAGTATGGCATTTGTCCCGTTCGTATGATATACCTGACAGAACAGAGTATCTGACGGGAAAAATTAATATAAATCCGGCTGAGGGTATGGCACGTACTTTTTTATTGGCTGCCGAAATGTTGAAAATCGAAAAAAAACCGGCAGTGGGCGGAGTAACTTGCAATACTTTTCATGCACCGCCTATTTTTGATGTTTTTACGGATATTCTGAAAAAAAACAATACTGATATTAAGATTTTAAACATGATTGAGGAAACCGGAAAATATATTCGTGAAATTTTTTCCGGTTTTAAAAAAATCGGTTTAATGTCCACAACAGGTACGCGTAATGCCGGAGTGTATCATGCACTTTTAAATCCTTTGGGCTTTGAAATTATTGAAGTAGATGAAAAAAATCAGGATGCACTACACGATACGATTTATAACTTGGAGTGGGGCATAAAAGCGGTAAGTCCCGTATCTAAAAAAGCAAGAATACGTTTTGAGCAATATGCAAAAGAGCTGATAGACAAGGGTGCAGGAGCATTAATTCTGGGCTGTACAGAAATTCCTTTGGCTTTACCCGGAAAATATTTTTTGGATATTCCGCTAGTTGATCCTGTTTGGGTTTTGGCAAGAGCATTGATTAAAGATGCTAATGAACAAAAATTGAGAAAGGAATAAAATTTTCAGATATGCCTTCAAATATGTAATTTTAGACTTTATTTTGATAGTTAGAGATTTTCAAAACAACCGGATGTAATTTAATGATTGAAGACCAAAATACAGAGTTTAAAATAATCTGGAAAGATGATTATTTGAAATCGATTTGTGCTTTTGCCAATGCGCAAGGTGGGACTTTATACATTGGATTGGACGATAATGGTATAGTAACCGAAATTGATAATTACAAAGAATTATTAGAAAACCTTTCTAGTTGGATTAGTAATTCCGGTTATCTTCCTGAAGGCTGGACAGAAAAAGACCTTATTAAGAAGCATCAGTTAATTCCTCCAAATCCTGATATTTCAAAAGCATTTTTCAGGGCTGGTTATATTGAAACATGGGGACGTGGAATTATTAACATTGTTGAGTATTGTAAAGCTGCCGAATTGCCTGTACCGGACTTCAAATTCAATGCAGGATTTACTGTTTTATTTAAAAAAGAGAATAAAAGTTTTGAAGAGTTAAGCAAAATAGATTATAGGCAAGGAGAGAAAACTGTGAGAAAATTATCATAGCAATAGAAAAAAATCCTTATGTTACAATAAAACAATTGCAAGAAGCGACCGGATTAACAAGAAGAGGTGTTGAATGGCAAATATCCAAACTTAAAGAAAAAAAGATAATTGAAAGAATAGGCACTGATAAAGGTGGATATTGGAAAATAATTGATAACAAATAGATATTACAAACTTAAAAAAATCAAACTATGGAATACAAAAATTTATTGGTAGCAATAGAAGACGGTATTTTAAGCATCACGCTT
>JALWNR010000578.1 GCA_027083715.1 Bacteroidales bacterium | reverse complement strand
CGTTTGCTGAATACAACAGATGCACATTAGGTCCCGCATCCAAAGTAAAGCATAGCTTTATACCTGTTTTTTCGCGATATTCTCGTATTTTTTCAATAATTTGTAAAGTACCCGGCTCCATCAAGATAAATCCAGGATTAGAACTCATCATCAGTGCATGAAGTGTTAAAGCTTCATTTTCAACAATTTCCATAAAAGTATTTTGGTTGCCTGATTTTAATGCTTGCAACAGGATTTTTAAATGTTTGCGTGCCTGCTCAAAACGTGCTTTGGCAAAAGGATGTCCGTGCATTAAATTATGTCCTGCCGTACTGGAAACTTTTTTAGCTTTGTTGCTTACAATTAAAATCGCATCGCGATAGTTTTGAAAAACAGGGTGCAAATCAAAAAGCAAAGGCGAAGCATATTCATCAGACGATATGGGATTTTCAACAAACTCGCCCCATGTAGCCGCATAAGGAAAAACCGAACGCGCAGCACTGCCCGAACCCAAGCGGGCAATAAAGGAGGCTTTACGTAAAAAATCCGTTTCGTTTTGTAATGTTCCGTAATGTTTTTGTTCAATTGCGCAAAGGCATAGTGCCAAAGCACTCATTGAAGAAGCCGATGAGGCAATGCCTGCCGAATGAGGAAAAGAATTTTTACTGCTGATTTTTAAATGTAATTTGGTCAAAAAAGGGAAATAGGGAATGATTTTTTGTGAAAATTTTTCAATTTTTTGCTTGAACAAATCATTTTGTTTACCCTCAAAGAAAAAATCAATACTGATTTTTCCGTCATCAATTTTGGGTGTGTATGTAATTTTTGTTTCTGTGTATGATTTTGAAAGGGTGAAACTCAATGAAGGATTTGCAGGAATTTGCTCTCCTTTTTTACCCCAATACTTTACTAACGCAATATTTGACGGACTGCGTTTTATGATTTTGTTTTCCTTTTCAAAAGGAATAATTTTATTTGTATTTAATAAAAAATCCATAATTTACTTTTTAATGTTTCTGATAATGAGTATCTTATTCTCAAATCATCCATTTTTAATGCATTAATCTCTGTGATGCTTTGTGTTTCTTTGAGAAACTCAGTGAAATAGCTCTGTGTTTTTAGTTATTTCACGCAGATGCACTAAGCTGACACAAAGTTTCTAAGGGTTTTATATCTTTTTTGCATGGTACTGTTCTACAAACAAAACTTTACAAATAACTAATTTGATGATATTAATTATGAGCCAAAGTCAATAATTTAATAACATATACTCAATCTGTCAAAGCTTTACCATTTCTTCAAAGGTAAAAATAATGTTTATTCCTTTTTCTGAAAAATACTTTTTAATCTGCTCAAAACTTAATTCGCTGACAATCATTACAAAATCACCGCCCCAGGCTCCCAGTGATTTAATTTCTCCAATAAAATCACTAAAATACAGCTCTTTTACTGTTTTTTGCTGCAAAATTTTTGACAGAATTTGTTCATGTTGATATACTAATTTTGAAAATTCATCTGTATTTTTTGCAGTAAGCATTTTTTCGGTAATTTCCGAGATTCTGTCAATATCTCTGTCCGAATAAATTGCTTCTTTTTTGAATTTACGAATACTTTTTTCCGATTTTTGTTTATTTCCGAGATACGCAAAATAAATACTTTGATGAAAATCGGGATAAAAATTTACGGGTCGAAAATCAGGCTGATTATTTTTTAATTGATAAATAATCGGCTTATCTGAACCTGCACAGGCAACATCGTAGGCAGAGCCGCTTGCTACCCGAAAAAACAAATCAAAAGGATTAATATTTGCCCATTGTGCCACATTATATATTAAGGTAGAACTGCTGCCCAGTCCCCATTCGATATCAAAATTAATATCAGCACGTACCTCAAAAGCAATTTCTTTCAGAAATTGAGGGTTTAAATTTTGTGCTGATTTCAGTAATTTGGAAAGAAAATCAGCTGTTTGTTTATTCCCTGTTTTGCTGTATGTAAAATCTGCATTAAAGGCAGCCGAAAACCAAAGTTTACCATTTACAAAAGTTTGCCAATACAGCTCTTTTTCATCATGAACTTTTAGCGATAAGGATTGCCCAAATTTAGCAGGTACGGCAAGTGCCTGTGCTCCCTGCATTACCAGATACTCACCCGAAATCAATAATTTACCGTTTGAATAAACTTTCACACTTTCAAATCTTAAATTTTTAACCTTAAACCCTAAATATTCAATTAATTAAGTTGCCGGTTTTATTCGTAAACTACTCAAAAAATTACGCACCGAATCGTAACTGACTTTATGGTTTTTGTAATACTCAACTGCCAGTTGTTTTTCCTGATCGTTGGCATTAAACTGATTGAGTATGTTCCAAAGGTGCATTTTCATATGTCCTACCTGTATTCCTTGTGTTATCAGCGATTTAACCGCAGAAAAATTATTTGCTAAACCTACGGTTGCTGCAATTTGCATCAATTCTTCAGCATTCGGGTTGTCCAGAATTTCCATAGAGCGCTTTGCCAGCGGATGCAAAGAAGTCAGCCCACCCACAGTACCCAAAGCCAAAGGAATTTTCAGACTGTAACGAAACTTCCCATTTTTAATTTCAATATCTGTTAAACCCTGATATTTACCATTTTGCGTAGCAAAGGCATGACCACCTGCTTCAATGGCTCTAAAATCGTTTCCTGTTGCCAGTACTACGGCATCAATACCGTTAAAAATTCCTTTATTGTGAGTAACCGCCCGGTAAACATCAATTTTGGTAATGTTTATTGCTTTTTCAAATTTATCCACAAATTCTGTTGCGGTCATGGATGCGTCAATGCCTTCAAAATTTTCAATTTTAGTTTCAACACGCGTTTCTACAATGCACTCAGGCGTATAATTTGACAAAATAGACATTAAAATTGTACATTTTCGCTCGCTTGTTGTCCAATCTTCCTTTT
>JALWNR010000577.1 GCA_027083715.1 Bacteroidales bacterium | reverse complement strand
GTATAGATTTAGGTACTACAAACTCATGTGTTGCCGTGATGGAAGGTAATGAGCCTGTTGTTATTCCAAACAGCGAGGGTAAAAGAACTACTCCGTCAATTGTGGCATTTATAGATGGTGGCGAACGTAAGGTTGGTGATCCTGCTAAACGTCAGGCAATTACAAACCCTGAGAAAACCATTTTTTCTATAAAACGATTCATGGGTGAAACTTATGATCAGGTTACAAAAGAAATTAACAGAGTTCCATATAAAGTTGTAAAAGGAAAAAACAATACACCGCGTGTGTTGATTGACGGACGTGAATATTCGCCTCAGGAAATTTCGGCTATGGTACTTCAAAAAATGAAGAAAACTGCCGAAGATTATTTGGGACAAGAAGTTACAGAAGCTGTTATTACCGTTCCTGCTTACTTCTCTGATTCACAGCGTCAGGCAACCAAAGAAGCCGGTGAAATTGCAGGTTTAACCGTAAAGCGTATCATCAACGAACCAACAGCTGCGTCTTTGGCTTATGGTTTGGATAAAAAAGGTAAAGATATTCATGTTGCTGTTTTTGACCTTGGTGGAGGTACTTTTGATATTTCAATCCTTGAATTGGGCGATGGAGTATTTGAAGTAAAATCAACAAATGGTGATACCCACCTTGGCGGTGATGATTTTGATCAAGTAATTATCGACTGGTTGGCTGATGAATTTCAGGCAGAGCACAATATTGACCTGCGTAAAGACCCGATGGCACTTCAAAGACTGAAAGAAGCTGCCGAAAAAGCAAAAATTGAGCTTTCAAGCAGTTCAAGCACTGAAATTAATCTGCCCTATATTATGCCGGTGGACGGAATTCCAAAACATCTGGTAAAAACCTTAACCCGTGCTAAATTTGAGCAACTGGCTGATAAATTAATCAATCAGGTAATTGAGCCTTGTAAATTGGCTTTGCGCGATGCAGGTTTAAGCACTTCTGAAATTGACGAAGTAATTTTGGTGGGTGGTTCAACACGTATTCCTGCAATTCAGGAGAAGGTTAAAGAATTTTTTGGAAAAGAAGCTTCCAAGGGTGTAAATCCTGATGAAGTAGTTGCCGTTGGTGCTGCAATTCAGGGAGGTGTATTAACCGGTGAGGTAAATGATGTATTGTTATTGGATGTTACTCCATTATCATTAGGTATTGAAACTATGGGTGGTGTAATGACTAAATTAATTGAAGCAAACACTACCATTCCGACCAAAAAATCGGAAACATTTACCACTGCCGTAGATAATCAACCTTCGGTTGAAATACATGTATTGCAAGGCGAGCGTCCGATGGCAAAAGACAATAAAACAATTGGCCGTTTCCACTTAGATGGTATTCCGCCATCACCACGTGGTGTACCGCAAATTGAGGTAACTTTTGATATTGATGCAAACGGTATTTTAAATGTTTCGGCAAAAGATAAAGCTACAGGAAAAGAGCAAAGTATTCGTATTGAAGCTTCTTCGGGCTTAACCGATGCTGAAATTGAGAAAATGAAAAAAGAAGCAGAAGAAAATGCCGAAAGAGACCGTCAGGAGCGTGAAAAAGTGGATAAATTAAATCAGGCAGATAGTTTGATTTTCCAAACAGAAAAGCAACTGAATGAATTTGGTGATAAATTACCTGCAGATAAAAAAGGACCTATTGAGGCAGCTTTAAATAAGCTTAAAGAAGCGCATAAAGCACAAGATTTAGCTGCTATTGATGCAGCTACTCAGGAGCTGAACACCGTATTCCAAGCTGCTTCGCAAGAAATGTATAATGCACAGGCACAGCAAAATCCCGGAGCAGGTACACAAAACCCGCAAGATGGAGGAAATAACGGTAATGATGGAGGAGATGATGTAACTGATGTAGATTACGAAGAAGTTAAGTAAAATTTAACAGAATTAAATATTTAAAAGCCGTTTCCTAAGGAAACGGCTTTTTTTATTAAATTTGTCCGGTAATGTCTTTTGCTGATAATTGTTATGAAGTGGGTGTATCTGCATTTTTTTATTCTTTGGGGACTAAATAATTTTGTTAGTGCTCAAAATCTATCTGCCGATAGTTTGATTCGCTTCTATATCTATAAGTCTGATAGTATAGAATCCAAAGATACTCGTCAAGCTCTTGAATTTTCAAAAATGGCTTATGAAATAGCTAAAACAAAATCCGACAGTATTTTCATTACAAGCATTTCACTTCAAATGGCTGAGCTTTATAAAAGATTAGCCGTTATGGATTCTGCTAAACTATATATTTATTCGGCATTTGATATTGCAAAACATAACAATAATTATGATAAACTTATAAAAGCATATATTGCTTTAGGCGAGTTAAACAGAGCCATGTATCATGCTGATACGGCTGATGTATATATCCGTAGTGCCTTAAATTTATCTTTTGAAAATAAAATTTATAGATATTTGCCGGAGGCTTATAACCGTATGGCGGCTATATTTTTTGAAAAATACTTTAATAAAAATCTTTCACCGGATACGAATTACTTTTACAAATCAATTAACTATGTTGATTCTTCATTTTATTATGCTGAAATTACCAATGATTCTTCTTTCAATATAAGCAATTATAATATTCTTGGTGCTAGTTATTCGTCGCTGAAAAACTATAAAAAAAGTAATTATTATTTGAATTTGGCAAAACTTTACGCAGAGAGAACAAATTCTTATAATGAATTACCGGTGATTTATAAAAATATTGGTGAAAATTATTTAGCGGCTAAACAATACTCAAAAGCCATACAAACAGGAATTAGGGCTGCAAAGCTTGCCGATAAACTGGAATTACAAGAACTATCTTATTTTGCCTACAAGTTGGTTTACAGTGCATATTTTAATATAGGGAATTATAAAAAAGCCTTAGAAGTTTTAAAAGAGCTTAGAAGCAAAAAAACTTTTCCATTTATCGATACAA
>JALWNR010000576.1 GCA_027083715.1 Bacteroidales bacterium | reverse complement strand
AAGTGCCGGCAAAATAATACACTACAAATAAATAAAAGAGTCAGTTGAGAACTGGCAAAAAAGCGTAAAGCAAATATTTCGAATATTGAGTATAATTTAACTTTTAATATTCCTGAGCAAAAAAATGAAATTATCACAGGAAAACTTAAGCTGATATTTATTTTAGCAAATAATGATATTGATTTGGTCTTAGATTTTAATGTCCCTAAAAAAAATGTACTGTCTGTTTACACCAATAATTCAACAAAAAAATATATTTTTAAGAACGGACATATTATTATTCCTTCAAAATATTTTAAAAAGGGCAATAATATAATTGTAATTGATTTTATTTCGGAAAATAATGCGTTAAACAGAAACAATGAGTATCTTTATACTTTGTTTGTTCCTGATAGGGCTTCAACTGTTTTTCCTTGCTTTGACCAACCTGATTTAAAAGCGGTTTATTCACTTCGTTTAAATATCCCTAATAATTGGATAGCCGTTTCTAATGGAGCTGTTTCCAAAATAAGTGATTCCGACAATATTAAAACTTACAACTTTACTCAAACTGATTTAATTAGTACTTATCATTTTGCATTTGTTGCAGGTAAATTTCAAAAACTTAGCCGTACAAAAAACGGACGAACTTTAAATTTTTATCATCGACAAACGAATAAAAAGAAGATAGATCATAACATTGATGAAATTTTTGATTTACATTTTAAAGCCATTGAATGGATGGAGGATTATACCGGAATTCCATATCCGTTTCAGAAACTTGATTTTGTAGCAATTCCTTCATTTCAGTATAGTGGAATGGAGCATGTTGATGCAATATTCTATCGTGAATCGCGCTTATTTCTTTCAAAATCTGCAACTACCGAAGAAAAAATGCAACGTGCAATGGTAATATCTCACGAAACTTCGCATATGTGGTTTGGTGATTTGGTAACCATGAAATGGTTTGACGATGTGTGGTTAAAAGAGGTATTTGCCAATTTTATTGCAGCTAAGATGATAAAACCTTTTTTCCCGGATGTTAATCAAAACCTTTATTTTATTAATACACATTTTCCAAGGGCATATATGATTGACCGAACACAAGGTACACATCCGATAAAACAAAAATTGGAAAATTTATTGTTTGCCGGAACTCTTTATGGCAAAATTATCTACGATAAAGCCCCCATTATGATGGTTAAACTGGAACGTTTAATGGGGAAAGATAGTTTGCGCGAAGGTTTAAAAGAATATTTGCATAAATATGAATTTGGGAATGCTGATTGGAATGATTTGATCAAAATTTTAGATAAACGTACAGACATTAATTTAGTAAATTGGAGTAAAGTGTGGGTTGAACAAGCCGGAATGCCCCATATTTCTTGTGATTATACTTTGGAAAAGAATAAAATTAGTTCTTTCTCTGTTTTGCAGGATGATTTACAAGGAAAAAATCGAGTTTGGAAGCAAAACCTTTCTCTTTTATATTCAAAAAACGGTGAAATGTACTATTATTACCTGTTTTTAGACAGCAGCCGTTTTGATATCAAGCTGATCGAAGGTATGGATGAACCGGATTTTATTTTGGTAAATGGTGATGGTTACGGATATGGTTATTTTGAATTAGATCCCGCAAGTCAAAAATATTTGGTCAAAAATGTTTGTAATATTAAATATTCCGATACTAGAGCTTTTGCATACTTGGCTCTTTATCAGTCTGTTTTGAACTATAAGCTTAATCCAAAAGTTTTTTTTCAAACCATTTTAAGTTCTTTAGAAAAAGAAACAGAGTATCAAAATATACCACTTTTATTGAGTTTTTTACGTACTACTTGGTGGTATTTTTTAAATCAAAAGCAACGTATCGATTTAGCAAATGAAATGGAAGATCTTTTATTTCACCTAATTAAAATTCATTCGGACAAAGGATTAAAATCTCTTTTATATCAAACACTTTCGACAACATTTATCAGTACGGAAACCACAGAAAAATTTTATGATATTTGGAAGAATCAAAAAGAAGTTAATGGCTTAAAATTAAGTAGTACTGATTATATAAATTTAGCTTATGAATTAATTGTTCGTGATTTTCCTGACTATCAAAATATTGCTGACAAGCAACTTAACCGTATTACCAATGAAGAACAAAAAGAAAAAATGAAATTTATATTACCTTCAGTGATGCCGGAAGTGGAAATTCGTGATACATTTTTTAAAAGCTTGAAGGAATATAAAAACCGAGAGCACGAAATTTGGGTGCGTACTGCATTGTATTATTTAAATCATCCTTTAAGGGCTGATGAATCCGTAAAATATCTCAGACCATCACTTGAAATGCTTACCGAAATACAACGTACAGGCGATATCTTTTTCCCGAAAAACTGGTTGGTTTATACAGTTGGAAGATATAGTAGCCCCGAAGCTGCCAAAATAGTGAGCACATTTTTAAAAGAACATCCTACTTATAATAAGAATTTGAAAGCTAAAATTTTACAATTTTCTGATTTGTTGTTTAGGGCTGAGATAATTAAGGAAAAATATCAATAGCAGCATATATTTTCATAATTTGTAAAAACATAATGCATTAACCGCGATAATTCATGAAATTCTCTTTATGCAGATACGAGGCATCGAATTCCGCCGACATATCTTTATATTTCAAGGAATTCGTAACGAAGTAGATGCGTGAAGAGAATTTCAAGCGACACCCAACCTTTAGCCTCATGAGCCGAAGGCGAATAAATTTGAGTGCGTCTGTTTTGTGATAAAACTCACTTAATGCATTGATAGTGAGTGTATTGTAATGTAATTGTAACAAAAGCGGTGAATTTTGCGGGTTAAGGATTATTACACATTGCCTTTAAACATTTGATAAAACAGATTTTTTTTATTAAATTTATATGCAGTATAAATTGATAAAATTATTAATTATGAAAAACTTAACCACTACAATAT
>JALWNR010000575.1 GCA_027083715.1 Bacteroidales bacterium | reverse complement strand
GTGTATATTGTGGCACGTTGCTTGTTGAATATTGTTTAAGAAATTAATTAGACCTTTTAAATATAAAACTATGAAAGGAAATAGACCGATTTTAGTACCTTGGGATTTTTCACAGGTTGCAGGATATGCTCTGGAACATGCAATTGAATTTGCAAAAAAAACAAATGACGATATTGCTTTAATTCACGTTGTGAAAAAAAGTAAAGAAATTGACAATGCAAAAAGTAAATTGCAAGAAATTGTTGATCAAACAAAAGAAAAATTTGGAATTGAGCCATCTATTATTGTACGCGAAGGAAGTATTTTTACTGCCATAAGCGATGCCGTAGAAGACCTTAATGCCAGTTTGGTAGTTATGGGAACACATGGTATTAAAGGAATGCAAAAATTTACAGGAAGTTGGGCACTTAAAGTAATTGCCGGTTCAAAAGCTCCTTTTGTTGTTGTTCAGGATGCTCCGCGTGAAGAGCTTAAAAACATTGTTTTTCCTGTTGATTTTAAAAAGGAACAAAAAGAAAAACTGGTTTGGGCAGCTTTCCTTAATGAAATATATAACATTAAGGTTTATATTGTATATCAAGACTCTACTGACTCAAGAATTAAAACCAAAACCAAATCAAATATTGTTTTTTCAAAAAGCTATTTAGCTGATAAAGGAGCAGAGTTTGAAATTGTAAAATTACCGGGTGAGAAAAGTCTTGCTGATGAAACTATTGATTTTGCAAAAGACTTGCAGTCTAGTATGATTTTAATTATGACTACTAAAAATATAAGTTTCCAGGATTATGTTTTAGGTGCAGATGAACAGCAAATTATTGCAAATCCTGAAAAAATTCTGGTTATGTGTGTTAATCCTAAAAGAGGAACAGCTAAATATGGCGGTTTTAGCACATCCGGAGGTTGATACTAAGATTCTTTTCAAATACTAAGAAGCTTGTAGAATATTCTACGGGCTTTTTTTCTGTTAGGAATAATAGCCTGTGGAATATAGTCGGTGGTTATTAATAGTCGTATCCTTTAGCATACGGAATTTTGAATGAGCTATTTTAGCTAAAATATTTTTAAATGCAATTGCCCTGATGGGTAATCAGGATAAGAAAATATCGCAAATAATTACGTAGTAATTAAAACTTATAACTTACTTATAGGTCTTTTGTAGTGAAAAATATTAAATAAAAGTATTCCTTTGATACTGATTAGTTTAAAAAAATCTTTTGTTCAATAATAAAAAATCTTTATTTTCGGATTTTAAATCTTTAAAACAAAATTAATTATGCATATTGCGGTAGCAGGAAATATAGGATCTGGGAAAACTACACTAACCGGCTTATTAGCAAATCATTATAAGTGGAGTGCTCATTATGAGGATGTCGATGATAATCCATACTTAAATGATTTTTACGATGACATGCAGCGTTGGTCTTTTAACCTTCAAGTTTATTTTCTTAATAGTCGATTTAATCAGGTTTTAGAAATACGTAAATCAGGAAAAACAGTAATTCAAGACCGTACTATTTATGAAGATGCTCATATTTTTGCACCCAATTTACATTCAATGGGCTTAATGAGTTCACGAGATTTTGATAATTATTTTGCACTTTTTAAATTAATGAGTTCATTGGTGGAGCCACCCGATTTATTAATTTACCTAAGGGCATCTGTTCCTACTTTGGTAAACCAGATTCAAAAGCGTGGAAGAGAATATGAAAATACCATTCGTTTAGATTATCTTACTCACCTGAATAAACGATATGAAGAATGGATAAATTCTTATGATTTAGGCAAATTGTTAATTGTAGATGTTAATAATTTAAACTTTCAAGACAATTTAAAAGATTTAAGTTATATCATTGACCGTATTGATGCAGAAATACACGGATTATTTTAATCTTAAAAAAGCACAATGTAAATGGCTTTGCCCTGTATGAGACAAAGCCGTTTTTATACCTGACTTTACTTTTACAAACTCTCTATCCCGCTTACAATAGGGTGTTAAAATTTATTAACTTTACAACTCCTTCATTATCAGATATTATTTTTTCCAGAACCAAATCAGTTTCAGTTTCAAAAAAAATCAGCTAATTCAAATAGTATATCAATAATTCTAATCCATATTTTTTTTTGCAACATTAGCATCGTGCTATCTTTACTTATCTTCTTCAAATAACTATCCTGATTTTGTTTTCACAGGACAGTATAAATTGTTGGCTGGCAGACAAACTTTTTTGTTATTTTTAGTTTGTGTGTTGGTTCGTACGAATTACTAATTTTAGTACAATAGCCCATTTTTTAAACCCACTAACGTACAAACGTATAGATTATAAAAAAAACATTAGACACAGAAAACCCATGCATCTCATTGGTAATCAGTTGCCTTGTGTTAATTTAACGTGCTCTTGTTAATGTTGATGATTTATTAACTAGCTAACTCGATAAAAGTATCGTCAGCGCGTAAAATTTGTTCTGCTTTTTCTATTTCACTTTCAGACCCCTTTATTACTATAAGAAACTTTCCTTCTTTCAAATGTTCATGGTATTTTACAACACTATCCTTTTTTATTCCAATAGTTGCCAAAAGCGTACCGATACCTCCTGCGATTAAACCAATATCAAAACCTCCAATAGCTCCTACCAATGCTCCTGCGCCATATAAAAAGCCAAAACCGGGAATCGTAAAAACTCCAATGCCTGAGAGTAAGCCAACAATTATTCCTGTTCCTGAGCCTAATAGAACAGGGGTGTTTTTGGCTGCTTCTAATGATTTTATATGAATGTGATTATCAGTTACTTCTGCTTTGCCTAATAATGAAACATGCTCCATTGGAAAATTTTTGTTACTTAAGGCTTTGATAGCCGCGATTGCTTTTTCGTGCGAATCATAAACTGCAACTTGTGATTTCATAATATTAAATTTAAAGTTATTATTATGTGCTAAAT
>JALWNR010000574.1 GCA_027083715.1 Bacteroidales bacterium | reverse complement strand
AAGATAAAAAAGTAGATAAAGCAAATATTTTGGTGAGTATCTTTGAAAATGTTTATAAAGATTATCTCGATGCAAACAGAAGAACAGTTCTTTATGCCAAACAAACAGAAACAGCAAATCAAGCCATGAAACTTTTGCAAACAGAATATATGGCTGCTAATAGCAATTTTGAAGAAGTTTTGCGTATGGATAAACGTTTGCTTAGATATGAGCTTGAACTGGAAAAAGCATTAACAGATAAAAATACAGCTAAAGCATTTATTTTATATCTAATGGGAAAATAAAATATCAAAACATTGAAAAATAAAATATCATGAAACATACATAATCCGACAAATGGCGGAAATATACAAGGAGGTAATTAATAATTAAAGTCCTTGATTATAGTGGATGTTCCATGAAACAATTAAAAACTATTTAAAAATATACTCATGAAAATAAATTACAGCAAAAAAGATTTAAAAATAGCCGGCATTACTTTAGTAATCGGGATATTTTTGGGATGGTTGTTTTTCGGAGGCTCAGGAAACAGTCAAAATGCTACAAAAAGTGAAAGTGTTGAAGAAGCCCATGATCACACAGAAGATGAAGTTGCAATATGGACCTGCTCCATGCACCCACAAATAAAGATGGATAAACCGGGTAAATGCCCTATCTGTGGAATGGAGCTAATACCTTTAGACAATGGCGATGATGCCGGTGACGAAGTAGCTTTTGACGAAATTCAAATGAGTGAATCGGCAATTAAATTGGCTGATATTGAAACAGCAAAAGTACGTAGAGGAAAAGCAGAAAAAACAATTAATTTACTGGGAAAAGTTCAGGCTGATGAACGTCGGATAGCTGAATTAACAGCACGTTTTGGTGGACGAATTGAAAAGCTTTTTGTTAATTTTACGGGACAAAATGTACGCAAAGGACAAAAACTTGCAACAATCTATTCTCCCGAATTAATAGCAGCCCAACGCGAACTACTTGAAGCATCAAAGTTTAAAGAATCAAATCCCGGTTTTTTTAAAGCTGCAAGAACAAAATTAAAGCTTTGGGATTTAAACGAAGCACAAATTGATGCCATTGTTGAAAAAGGAGAACCTCAATTGTACTTTAATGTACTTTCGCCAATTACCGGAACCGTAACAGCAAGACATGTTTCATTAGGTGATTATGTTAAAGAAGGTCAGGGATTGTTTGAAGTAATTGATTTAAATCGTATTTGGGTGATGTTTGATGCTTATGAAAGCGATTTGCCTTGGATTAAATTAGGCGATAAAATTTCGTACACTATACAATCTATACCGGGGAAAATATTTAAAGGTAAAGTAACTTATGTTGATCCTTTTATAAATGCAAAAACAAGAGTAGCAAAAGTGCGCGTAGAACAAGCTAATCCAAAATTAGAACTAAAGCCGGAAATGTTTGTCAATGGAATTTTACAATCTAAAATGGAGAAAAACAACGAATTGTTAATTCCAAAATCAGCAGTACTTTGGACAGGAAAACGCGCTGTGGTTTATGTTAAAGTACCTAATCGCCAAAAACCATCATTTCAATATAGAGAAATTGAATTGGGACCTGTTGCCGGAGATTTTTATATAGTTACAAGTGGACTAGAAGAAGGTGAAGAAATAGCTGTCAATGGTGTATTTAAAATTGATGCAGCAGCCCAACTGGCAGGGAAACCAAGCATGATGAACCCGGACGGCGGTAAAACATCTGTTGGAATGGCAGGAATGGATATGGGTGGAGATAATGCAGATATGAATAAAAAAACCACAGAAGTAAACCGAGCAAACATTCCTAATAAATTTAAAGAGCAATTAAATACTCCTGTAAATGAGTATCTGAAAATGAAAGATGCTTTTTTTGCATCTGATGCCCAAGAAGTAGATAAGTATGCAAAATCGATGAAGTCTGCATTAGAAAAGGTGGATATGAAGCTTTTAGAAGGAAATGAACACATGGCTTGGATGGATTTATTAAAAGTAATCAATTTCTCTATTGACAGAGTTTTAAAAGGAAATAATATTGATGATAAAAGAGTTGGATTTAGAAAATTATCAGATAATATGGTTACTGTATTGGATAAATTTGGTGTAAAATCAGACAAAACCTTGTATCTTGAATTTTGTCCTATGGCTGATAATGAACGCGGTGCCTATTGGATTAGTACTCAAAAAGAAATTAAAAATCCGTATTTCGGAGAGCAAATGCCTACTTGCGGAGAAGTAAGAAAAACTTATAAATAAATAATTAATTTAAACTTTGTCAAAGTTGAGCGCTTAAACTTTGACAAAGTTTCATTTACCAACATTAAGATTTTTAAATAATTAAAAAATAAACAGATGAAAAAAATTAGTATTCTAAGTTTTATAATTGTATTTTTCTTATCAGGAGTATTTTTTATATCCTGCTCAGAAGGAAACTCACATGATGAACACGAACATAAACATAATGCAAAAGAAGAAAGCAGCAAACACGATAACTCCACCCATAGCCATGAAGCCGGAGGAGGACACATGGCGCACATGAACGAAGTTCGTGAAAAATTAAAAAAAGAACTGGGGGATAAATATAATGCACCTGTACCCGAAGCCACTGCAGAACAAATTGCTTTAGGAAAAGAGATTTTCAGTAAAAATTGTATATCATGCCATGGAGAACAAGGAAAAGGTGATGGACCGGCAGGAAAAGGACTGGAAAATCCTCCGGCAGATTTTACTGATGCAGCACATGCTACTTTCTATTCGGAAGAAGGAAGAAAACAGATTATACGTAAAGGTGTTAAGGGAACGGTAATGGTTCCTTGGGAAAATACTTTGAGTGAAGATGAAATCGATGCGGTTTATGCTTATATTAAAACTTTTATTAAACCGGCAGAAGAAGGTGAATCGCATGACGGGCATAAGCACCAACATTAAATGTATATGTGTTTGAAAAAATTTAAGTAAATCTAATAT
>JALWNR010000573.1 GCA_027083715.1 Bacteroidales bacterium | reverse complement strand
GGGTTGTGGTTTGATTGAAATCGTTCTTTGACTATATTCTTATACGTATATGAGGATTACCGCGATGATTTGTGTTTTGATTGAAGTGGTTGTTTTACTATTTTTATATAATCAAATTATACAAAACTTGAAAATTTCATTTTTAATGTTAATTTTGTTAAACCTTAAATTCGTAAGTTGTTTTTTATGAAAAGACATTTTTTCCTATAAAAAGAGTTTACTGATTTAAGCTTAAATATAATTATATCGGGAAATATTTTCCTCTATGATCAATACAATTACAGATAAAAAATCTACCAATAGCCTATTACTAAAAACTTTTGCTATAATTCTTATTTGTCTGCAATCAGGAAGTTTAATTGCTCAAAAAAATGTAGATGAATATGTGTATAAACGTGCCCTTATCTATAAAATAGCCCTTAATTTTATCAAATGGCCTACCTATTCAAAAGTTTATGATAAAAATGTTCCTTTTGTTATTTCAGTTATTGGTGAAGATCCTTTTAAAGGTAAATTAAAAGAACTTGAAATTAATAAAAGTTTAAAAATCAATGATAAACATATAGTTGTTAGAAATATTCATTCCATTAATGAAATTGAAGGAAGTGATATTCTTTTTATTTCATCATCCGAAAAATATGATATTTCAAAAATTATTCATTATACACATGGGAAACCTATTTTGACCTTTGGAGATACAAAAGGTTATGCCGAAAAAGGAGTGATGATTTTATTATTTAAACGAGACGAATACGTACGCTTTTTGATAAACAAGAAAGAAGCCGATGCTTGTGGTATTTATATTGGAACTCAGCTACTTGGACGAGCTGAAAAAGTTATAAGATAGAAAATATGAGATTTTTATTTAATTTATCCATACGTTCAAAAATTACGGTGATTATTGCTATTGTAAGCATTATTGCAATAATTATAGGCTTTTCTATATTAACAATTAATAGTATTTCAAATCTAAAAAAGAATTTGGTAACTCAAAATGCACTAACAGCGCGCTTGTTATCCGAGTACATTATTTTTCCTTTAATATTTGATGAAAATGAAGAAGCAGTTGAGCAAATTAATAAATTAGAAGTTATTGAGTTTGTTGAAAAAGTAGAATTATATGATGCAAAAGGTAATTTTTTTGCTTCTTTTCACAATTTGCCTGCAACAAATAAAAAATTTATACAAAAAACATCAGCTCATTATTTTGAAAATGGAAAGTTATATATTATTGAACCGGTCATTAACAAAGGGGAATTTTTAGGAACGATTTTGTTTGTTATATCAACAGAAAATCTTAAAGAAAAAGTCAGAGAATATATTCTTTTATTAGCCATTACCGGTGTGGTAGTTGCTGTTTTTGTTATTTTATTGGCAAACTCTTTTCAGAAGATAATTTCTTTACCTATTTTAAAATTGGCATCATCTATTCAAAAAATTTCTGAAACCGGAGATTTTTCAATCAGGGTTCATAAATGGTACAATGACGAAATAGGTTTTTTATACGATGGGTTTAACAATATGCTGGAACAAATTGTAAAACGTGATATTGAAACTCAAAGAGTACAGGCTGCATTAGTTGAATCGCAAGAACAGTTTAGTACTTTTATGGAACTTTTACCGGCAGCGGCATATATTAAAAATCCCGATTCTACTTTTCGTTTTGTAAACCGGTTTTTAGTAGAAAATTTTGATGCACACAATTGGATAAATAAACATGTGTTATCTTCATATTTTGATGATGATGAAATTGAAAGAGAAAGGGATTTAAAAGCCTTAAAAGAAAATGTTCATTATGAGTTGAGTAATTATGATAATAAGTTTTTGTTGAGGCATTTTGAGGTTTGGAAGTTTCCGATTCACCGAAAAGACAAATCTACTCTTATCGGAGGTATAGGTATTGATGTTACCCAAAGGAAAGAAGCTGAGCGTAAAGTGCAATATTACATCCATCAATTGGAAAAAAACAATCAAGAACTTGAAGAATTTAATTATGTAGCCAGCCATGATTTACGAGAACCATTACGTACAATTACCAGTTATTGTGATTTATTAAGTGAAGATTTAGGTGAAAATATTAGTCCCGATGTACAGGATGATATTAATTTTATTGTGGATGCTACTACACGAATGAATACGCTGATTCAAGACTTGCTGCAACTTTCAAGGGCTGGAAGGGTTGAATATAATAAAGAACCTGTTGATTTAAACATTTTAATTGAAACCATTGTTTCCGATTTGGAAGTAAAAATAAATGAAACAAATGCAAAAATTATTTGGAATAATTTACATACAGTTCAAGGAGATGCGGTACAATTACGTCGTGTATTTCAAAATTTGATTACCAATGCAATAAAATTTCGATCAGAAAAAGAGCCTGTGGTAAGGATAGAATCTGAAAGAAAAGACAGGAAAATAATTATCAAAGTTATTGACAATGGAATTGGTATAAAAAAAGAATATTATGATCAGATATTTTTCCCGTTTAAACGCCTTCACTCCAGAAATAAATATAAAGGAACCGGTATTGGACTTGCAATTTGTAAGAAAATTATAGAAAGGCATAAAGCAAGCATTAATGTTGAATCAGAAGAAGGAAAAGGAACAAGCTTTATAATTATATTTACTGATGATTTGAATGAAAAAAATTAAATTAACAGAATACTTAGATGATAATAATGGATAAAAAAAATAGTGATTTGGTAGTAGTATTACTTGTCGAGGATAATCCGGCTGATCAGCAACTGACAATTCGTGCTTTTAAAAAGGGACGTGTAAATGTTAATTTACAAATTGCCGATGATGGTGTTGAGGCGATGGAATACCTTAAAGGTTCCGGAAAATATGCTGACAGATTTGCGTATCCGATACCGGATTTAGTGCTGTTAGATATAAATATGCCGCGTATGGATGGTAAACAGGTATTAAAAGAGATTAAGACCGACAGTGTGTTAAAAG
>JALWNR010000572.1 GCA_027083715.1 Bacteroidales bacterium | reverse complement strand
AAATTCTCTTTATGCAGATACGAGGCACCGAATTCCGCCGACATATCTTTATATTTCAAGGAATTCGTAACGAAGTAGATGCGTGAAGAGAATTTCAAGCGACACCCAACCTTTAGCCTCATGAGCCAAAGGCGAATAAATTTGAGTGCATTTGTTTTGTGATAAAACTCGTTTAACGTATTAATAGTAAGTGTATTGTAATGTAACTGTAACAAAAGCGGTGAACTGCGAAGCACCTCACCGAAGGTAATTTTGCGGGTTAAAGAAACAAACAAGATTATTGCCTTTTTATCCATTAGAATAACCTATACTTACATCTAAATGCGGATAATTACCGTATTGTCCCGTGTATAAATTTTTAGAGTATAAAGGTTCATAAAAGTCGATTTTTTCAATACCGGTACCCGTAATTTCTTTGTAATACAAAGCCTGACTACTTATATAGTTCAAAGTAAAAGAAAACCTTTTAAATTTATAGCTAAATAATTTATGGAAAAATATCCTCCCTTGCATCAATTTATTGTATCTTTAAGAAATGATAAATTTTAAAATCAAAATCAACAAAAAATGAGAACATTAATCAGACTTATACTCAGCAGCTTATTAATTCTAATATCAATTACTATGTTTGGACAAAAAAATAATTTTTATGAAAAAAACTGGAACAAAATAGATAGTCTTGAAAATGACGGACTACCTAAATCTGCCCTCGAAATTGCTGAAAAAATTTATGCACAAGCTCAAAAAGACAACAACACAGAACAAGCCATCAAATCATTTATTTATCGTCTGAAATACAAAAATGCCATTGAAGAAAATACTTTTGAAAAATTGTGCTACGAACTGGACAGTGCAGCTACGAAAGCAAAATTCCCTGAAAAAAATATCATGCACAGCATGCTTGCCGATATGTATTGGTGGTATTATCAAAACAATCGTTACAAATTCAACAAACGAAGCAATACCGTAAATTTTGAAAAAACCGATATGCAAACCTGGACTTTGGACGATTTGGTAAATGAAATCATCAAAAATTACAATCTGTCATTGCAAAATCCTGAAAAATTACAAAAAATTACCCTAAAAGACTTTAAAGAACTGGTTGTATTCGGTACAAAGCCCCAAAACTTGCGTCCTACACTCTACGATTTTTTAGCACATAAAGCCATAGACTTTTTCTCAAATACTGAAATTTCCGTTACTAAACCCGCAGATAATTTTCAATTAAAAGAAGCAGAGTATTTTGCAAATGTGCAGATTTTTGTGAATTTTAACATTCGCACATCCGATACTCTTTCTTTACATTTTCACGGATTAAAAATTTTACAGGATTTATTAAATTTCAGATTAAATGATAAAAAAAATACCGATGCACTGATTGATGCCGATTTAAAGCGTTTACGTTTTGCTTATGGACACTCGGTACACAACAATAAAGACAACTTGTACATTACAGCTTTAAAAGATTTAGAAAAAAAATATCAAGATATTCCGTTTTCCTCTGAAATCTCTTATTTAATCGCTCAATATTACAATCATAAATCGAGTTTGTACCGACCTTTGGATAAAAATACAGAAAAGTATAAATGGTACCGGAAAGATGCTCTTGAAATTTGCCAAAAAGTAATAGATAAATATCCGAAAACCGATGCAGCTAAAAGATGCAAAAGTTTAATAATTGCTATTGAAACACACGACCTTGCATTTCTAATTAAAGATGTTATTCCAACAAAACACACATTCGCCACTAAAATATTTTACCGCAATACATCAAAAATATATGTTCGTGTAGCTAAAATAGACCGTTCTGTTTACCAAAAATTGAATGATAAATATTACGGCGAAGAGCTTTATGATAAGCTGAAAAAAAACGCAGAGATCGTTTATAAAAACGAATATAATTTGCCGGACGATGGCGATTTTCAGGAACACAGCACAGAATTACTTTTTGACGGGCTCGATACCGGATTATACATTTTGTTCGTGGCGAATAATCCGCAGTTTTATTATGAAAAAGCAATGGCTTCTTATAAAGTATTTACCGTATCGGATATTGCTTATGCTTATCAGGATCAATACGATGGTTCTGTTCAGTTTACCGTAATGCACAGAGCTACGGGCTTACCTTTGGAAGGTGTATCTTGCCAAAGCTGGTACGAAAAGTATGATTATAAAAAAGAAAAATACGTTCGTAAGTTAGGGAAACTTTATACTACCGATAAGAATGGTAACTTTACGATTCTGCCCGGAAAAAATAACTCTAAAAGTTGGTATGTCGATTTTAAATTAGGAAATGATTTTTTAACTACTGATGATGATACTTATATTTATAAACCGGATTATCATGTATCGAGCAATACCGAAACTTCATTTTTTACCGACAGGGCGATTTATCGACCCGGGCAAACTGTTTATTTTAAGGGAATTACCATTAAAACCGATGGCAAAAATCCGGAAATTGTTCCCAATCATACTGAAACGGTTCAGTTGCTGGATGTAAATTATCAAAAAATTACGGAGTTGGAACTTACCACCAACGAATATGGTACATTCAGCGGATCGTTTGATATCCCGATGGGATTGCTTAACGGAAACTTTACCATACAGTGCTCATCCGGCAGAATAAATATCTCGGTAGAAGAATACAAACGCCCGAGATTTGAAGTGGAAATGCTTCCGTTTAAGGGAAATTATTTGTTAAACGATACCGTGGAAGTACAAGGAAAAGCCCTTAGTTATTCCGGTGCCGCTTTAAGCGATGCCAAAGTAACTTACCGCATTACACGTACACCCAAATGGCGGGGATGGTGGTATTGGTCAATTCCTTCAACACCTGTGGAAATTGCTCATGGCGAGTTAAGTACCGATGATGCCGGTCATTTTACCCTTAAATTTAAAGCTATACCTGATTTGGCTTACGCCGAAAGCGAATTTTTATCGTTTAATTATTCCATAAAAGTA
>JALWNR010000571.1 GCA_027083715.1 Bacteroidales bacterium | reverse complement strand
CTAATTGTGTGTAACATTTGTATATACGCATAAACTTCAAAATTATTGCTGATATATTTGCTTTGTGCGTATAAAAAATCAATTTTCAAAATACTAATTTAGCTTTTTCAAACATTTTATCCAAAGGATTTTTTATTTTTTTATTGAAGGTATTTACTACATGGGTGTATATTTCGGTTGTTTTGCTGCTTTCGTGTCCTAATAATATTTGAATGTTTCTCAGGTTTTCTCCGTTTTCCAATAAGTGGGTGGCAAATGAATGTCGTAAGGTATGCGGTGTTGACCACGGACTGGCACCGGATGCTTTTTGTGCACGCCTGTATATAGACTGCACACTTTTTGCACTGTATTTGCCTCCTTCTTGTCCTTCGAACAGCCAATATGCCGGTTTGTATTTTTTATAATAGGCTCGTAAAATTTGTAACAAGTTTTCGGATAATAAAGTTCTCCTGTCTTTTTTACCTTTTGCACCTTTTATAAATATATATCCGTCATCTGAATGAATGTCTTCAATCCGTAAATTTATTAATTCGCTTACTCTTAGTCCGCAACTGTATATTGTATAAAGTATTGCTTTGTGTTTCAGGTTTTTCGGAGCGTTAATCAAACGAAACGCTTCTTCTTGGCTCAATACATTGGGTAAAACTTTTGCTCGTTTGGGTCGTTGAATGTTGTAATATTCGCGGGGCATTCCCAATACTTGTTCGTAATAGAATTTAATAGCGTTGATTGCCGTATTTTGTTTGCTTTCACCCATTTTATATTTGGTAATCAAATAGTACAGAAAGTTTTCTATCTGATCTTTGGTTACGGTCTTTAAATCTATATTTTCAAAATATTTTAAGAAAACGGATAATTCAAATTTATAAGTTCTTATAGTATTGGGGCTGTAACCTTTTAATATAAGCTTTTGTTCTGTTTCGGCTAATATTTCAATAGCCTTGCTGTTTAAGGTAAATTTAGGTATGCTCTGTTTTCTATCTTCATCAAGCACTTTGTATTTACCTTTAAAAATTTTTTTCAATAAACTGATATTTTCATCGGTATGCAAGATACTCCAAAGTTTTTGTTCTTTATGATAAAAACGACTTTCGATTTTTTTAATCAGTTCCCGTTCTTCTCTCATCTCATAAGGTATGAAGATTTTTATTCTTTTTGCTTTCATCCGTGGACGATAAATAATAATATTCATAGCTTTTTTTAGGGTAAACTTAAGAAAAACAAAAGCATCCATTTGCATAAAATGCAAAATAATCGTATATTAACCGTTAAAAACGAATAATTATATTTAGTTGATTGTAAATAGATTATATAATGAAAAAATGCAAAATATGCAGTAAACCAATTATTGGCCGAAGCGATAAAATTTTTTGCTCGCTACGTTGCAAAAACTATTATCATACCAATTTAAGGCGGGTTACTAATCTTGCCGTTAAAGATATTGATATAATCCTGCACAGAAACCGGAGTATATTATTGGAAATTATGGGCAAGCGAAAAACACAAATAAAAATTGAACGAATGGTTTTGGATAAAAAAAAGTTTAATTATAAATATCATACGCATTTACACACAAACAGTAAAGGAAAAATTTATTATTATGTTTATGATTTTGCCTGGATGGAGTTTTCAGATGATGAAGTATTGATTGTGCGGAAAAGATAATGCATGAACTGCGTAGCACCTAAGCGAAGGTAATAATACGGACTAACTGAATGGCAATTTTGGAACTATTTTTATTTGTTTTTGTTTGCTTTCACCTGTTTTTATATTTGGCAATCAAGTCATACAAATTAAAAACAGCCTCAAACATTACATAATACTAATGCTTAAAGCTGTTAATATATCCAAAATTATTTTTTAAAAATACACATTAATGCCTCCACCAACAGTAGTAAAGGCTGTATTGGTAAGTTTGATGTTTCCTTCAAAAACAATTGAAAAATTCTTTTTAATATAATACTCCATTGAAATTGGTAACCAAACAGGAGCATATAATTCAAGATCGTTATTTGCATCTTGACCAAAATTTAAATCCATATCTAATCCTGTGGTAAATTTCAAGGCTTGTATAGGAAAAGTTACAATAGCACCAAAATCCAGTCCAAAATCGTTCCAATAATGTGCTCCAATATGACCGGATACAGCAGGTTTACCGGAAACAAACATTTTTTCATAATCCAATCCCACATAGGCACCATTCCAGCCAAATCCCAGTTTCAATCCTAAATCAGAGCTATTCCCAAGTCCATAGCCTCCATGAAAAAATAAAGCAAAATCGCCTCCTCCCCTATCTGCCCAAACAGGGTCAATACCAATAGAAAAAGCTCCATTTTTTAAAGTTTGAGCTGTTCCAAACAAAATTTGAGCATTGCTAGTTAAAGTAACAGCCACTAATAGTACAATAGTTAAAATAACTTTTTTCATAATGTTTATTTTAATTTAGTGATAATAGAAAATTATAATTGAATAATATTTTTTGATCGGTTTATTGATTTCGAGCTTAAGTATTTTGAAATTTTATTTTGCTCAGCTTTACTTAAAGCACTCAAACTAAGTGGAGGATAAGCCCCGCTCCCTTTCTTAGTTTGAATCCATAAAACCAAACTACTTTTTAGTCCTAAAAAACTTTTGCGAATCTCAAAATGGCTTAGCGCATTTAAATTTATTTCAAATGCCTTGTACTGTCTCAATACCGGTCGTGCCGGATAAGTCTTGATTCGAAGTTTTCCTTTGCTTTCTTCCATAAATATATATTGTGGCTCGCTAATTATCAAATAAATAAAATAAAAACACAAAATTATACCTAAAATACTCATCACCAAATGCTCTACTGTTACACTTCTGACCACAAATACAGGAATTATCAGACCTATTCCTACAAGAAAACTCAGAATATAAGCCATTTTTATTTTTGCAACTTTTAACTGATTGTTTACAATTACCATAATCATATTTTTAT
>JALWNR010000570.1 GCA_027083715.1 Bacteroidales bacterium | reverse complement strand
CGGTTTTCGTCTTATTTTTTGTATGTAAATTGAAATTTTTTTCATTATTTTTTGAACCCAATCAAATAAAAATCAATACCAAATTCAGATTTGATATATGCTTTGGCTTCAAAGGCTGTCTCAATTTTTGTAAAACTCAGCTTTCTTGCCCTGAGCCAGCTTATAAACAGAATTAGTTAACCAGAGATATGGTATCGCTACAATTTTAATTATCCCCCAACAATTCAGTAGCTTGTTTTAATAAAGTAGTCTGATTTTCGCCAACACTTTTCAGTGTCGATTTTGCATCATTCAGTGCTTTTATTGAACTGTTGGTATTTTTAACGGCTTTGGGAGCTTTTGTTTTAGGCTTAATGTTTTTTGCATTCTTCGCCATAGTCTCCGATTTGTCATCCAATGCTTTCAATTCAGCAGTCAGCTCTTTTGTTGATTCATTGATTGCCTTGAGCGATTTAATATCTTCGCGCAAAGAGTTAAAATCAATATTTGATTTATCCGCAGCATATTTTGTCAGGTTTGTTTCAATATCTTTTAACTCTTTATCCAATTTGTGTGAATTAAAATAAATATCAAAACATGAATTTTTAAAATTATCAAAATCAGATACTCCGATATTTGCAGGACGTTTCATATCGCCATACGAATCCAGAGTCTGAGCCTTAATATTTACCGAAAAAAATATAAATAGTGCCATTGCACCTGTAAAAAATAAATTCTTTGTTTTCATTTTCTTAATTTTTAAATTTTGTGAATATTTCGCAAGTTACGGAATTTATAAACTGTAAACAAACTCTTAAAAATAAATTGTTTGCCTAAAAGTGTCTTTTTGCAAACTCTTTTTTTTGTTCACAAGCATTTTTTATAACCACTAATTACAAATTCCTGAAAGGAAAAGCAAAAAGCCTTTCGGTAAACTTCCGAAAAGCTTAAAATTCAGAATAATAAGCATTATTCTTCCAATGTACTTAAATCTCCTTCATCTTCGCCCAATGCACGGGCTTTCAATACGCGTCGCATGATTTTGCCGCTTCGTGTTTTGGGTAATCCGTCCACAAAATTAACGGCTTCGGGCTTGGCAATGGGACCCATCACTTTGGCTACATGCTCTTTCAGCTCGGTTTCCAGTTCACGGTTACCCTCAGCTCCGTGTTTTAAAATCACGTAAGCATGAATGGCATTTCCTTTCAGCTCATGCGGCAAAGCAATAGCCGCAGCCTCCGAAACCAATTCGTGGCTTACCAAAGCACTTTCAATTTCGGCAGTTCCCAGGCGGTAGCCGCTTACTTTAATCACATCATCCGTACGTCCGATAATCCAAAAATAGCCGTCTTTATCTTTTCGGGCAGCATCTCCGGCACTGTACCAGCCTTGTTTCTCAAAACGTTTCCAATAAGTTTCGTAAAAGCGTTCTTTGTCTTTATTAATGCAGCAGGTCATTCCTGGCCAGGGAGATTTTATCACCAAATTACCTTCCTCTCCTACCGCAACTTCATTTCCGTCATCATCCACCACGGCAATTTCATTACCAAAAAACGGTTTCGTAGCAGATCCCGGTTTCAGAGGAGTAATCGGCAATGGGGTAATCATAAACCCACCGGTTTCCGTTTGCCACCAGGTATCCATAATCGGGCATTTTTCTTTACCTACCACGCGATGATACCACTTCCACGCCTCAGGATTAATCGGTTCGCCCACTGAACCCAACAGCCGCAAACTACTAATGTCGTGCCGGTTCACCCACGATTCGCCATAGCGCATCAATCCGCGAATTGCGGTAGGCGAAGTATATAAGATGTTTATTCCGTATTTTTCAACCATTTTCCACCAGCGGTCAGGATACGGATGATTCGGAGCCCCTTCGTAAGAGAAAATTGTAGCACCGTTAATCAACGGACCGTAAACAATATAACTGTGTCCGGTAATCCACCCTGGGTCGGCAGCACACCAAAAACGGTCTTCGGGTTTTATGTCAAATACCATACGGTGTGTGGTTGATGTGTAAACACTGTATCCGCCATGCGTATGCACCAAGCCTTTAGGCTTGCCCGTTGAGCCCGAGGTATAAAGCAAAAATAACATATCATCAGAGTTCATTACCTCAGTTTCACATTTTGCACTGGCAATCGGCAGGGCTTTCAGGTCATGATACCAATAATCACGGTCGTTTTGCATATAAACTTCCTCTCCGGTACGTTTTACGGTAATCACCACTTCCACCCACGAGCACATTTCGATGGCTTTGTTTACTATTTCTTTCAATCGTGTGGGTTTTCCGCGCCGGTATCCGCCATCGGCAGTAATTACCACACGGCTTCGGGCATCTTCAATACGCTCCAATAAAGCATCGCTGCTAAATCCGCCGTAAACCACACTGTGTGCCGCACCAATTTTGGCACAAGCAAGCATAGCAAAAATCAATTCCGGTATCTGAGGCATATAAATGGTAACAATATCTCCTTTTTTCACCCCCATGCTTTTCAGTATGTTTGCAAATTGCGAAACCTCACGATTCAGCGCATGATAAGTATAAGGATGCACTTCTCCGTCCTCGCCTTCCCACAACAACGCTAGTTTGTTGCGCGTAGCAGTTTTCAGGTGCCGGTCAATGGCATTGTGTATTATATTGGTTTTTGCACCCACAAACCACTTATAAAAAGGCGCATTACTATCATCCAGCACTTTGTTCCACTTTTCGTACCATTCCAGTTGTTCAGCCTGTTCAGCCCAAAACTCTTCACGGTGTTCAACAGAATACTGATATAATTTTTCGTACTCCTGCACATTGGCATTTTCTACAATCTCTTTTGGCGGATTATAGATTTCATTGTTTTGATTAGTAGTCATAGTCAATTAATTAGTTAGTTATTGCGTAAAAAAATAAAATACTTTTCAAAAACCCATCACCAAACACCCGACATCACAACTTAATCATACTCCTCCTCAGGATGCTCCACATATTCAAACGGAATACTTACC
>JALWNR010000569.1 GCA_027083715.1 Bacteroidales bacterium | reverse complement strand
AAAACAACCGGATCTTTCGTTTGATTATTTACAAAAGGCATTTAACATATCAAATGAATTAATTAATGCAGATGATGAAGATGTTGCTCGATATGCATTGAATAGCCAGTCAGTAAGTCATACTTTATTAGGCAACTACTATAAAGTGCTTGGTGATTATTTTTCTGCTACCGAAAACTATAAAAAATCTATTGAAATAAGACAAAAATTAGATGACAAAAATGGTATTGCTTGGAATTATATTGATCTTGGTATTATAAACACCCTTAAGGGAGAGTATATTAAGGCAGAGGATAATTATAAAAAAGCATTGAAAATTCAAGAAGAAATCACTAATGAACCTTTGTTGGCTAAATTGTACAGGAATATGGGTAATGTTTATTACTATCAGGGCGATTACCCTTCTGCAATTGAGCATTATCAAAAATCACTGGCTTTAAGTGAAAAACTGAATGATATGAAAAGTGCATCCAGATGTTATAATAATATTGGCTATATTCATTCATTAAACAATAACCTGGACTGGGCGATTGATTATTATCAAAAATCTTTACAAATTAAGCAAAAGCTTGGTGATAAAGTTGGTGTTGCTACAGCTTTTAATAATATCGGAACAGTATATCTGAACAAACATGAGTATGATTCTGCTTTGATATACTATAATCGGTCTCTGGAGCTGCGTAAAGAAGTGAAAGTGAAGCGAGATATGGCAATAAGCCTGCAAAATATCGGGAAAGTTTATGCAGCATTGCAAAAATATGATGAAGCCGAAAAAAACTATCTTGAATCTTTAAAAATTAATAAGGAAATTGAAGATAATGAGCAGGTTGCAAATTTGCTAAATCAACTTGGTTTTTTATTTATCGAGCAGAATAAACCAAATAAAGCAATTAAGTATGCACAAAAGTCTCTAAAAATAGCATTGGGTTTGCATGCTCTGCCACGCCAAAAAGATGCTTATGAAATTTTATATAAAGCTTATGAACAAAAGAATAACATCCGAAAAGCATTTTACTACATAAAAAACTATATGGCTGTTAAAGATACTATTACAGAACAAGCTGCTCAAAAACTAATCGAAAGTGAAACAAAATACAAATTAGAGAAAAAAGAAAAAGAAAACGAAGCATATAAACAAAAAATAAAGGTTCAGGAACTGAATGCGAAAAATCAAAAGATGAAAATGTACTTTTCGCTCTCAGCCTTGGCTATTATGTTGGTTGTGATTGTTGTTTTTTATCGGAACTATAAACAAAAAATCAAGGCAAATGAATTGTTGCGTGAGCAAAAAGCTGAAATTGAGGCTCAGAAAAAAGAAATTACTGATAGTATTTATTATGCTGAAAATATCCAAAAAGCGGTTATGCCGGGTAAAGAGTTAATGGATAATCTTTTGCCCGATTATTTTATGATGCTGCGTCCTAAGGATATAGTAAGCGGCGATTTTTATTGGCTGAAAAAAATTAAAAATTTTATTGTTATAGCTGTTGCCGATTGTACCGGTCATGGCGTGCCCGGTGCATTTATGAGTATGTTAGGATCTTTATTTTTAAACGAAACGGTTACCAGTCGTAGTCTGGATAATGCCGGCGAAATTCTGAACAGAATTCGTGAAAAGATAAAAAAATCCTTGCACCAATCCGGTAAAGAGGGTGAAGCTAAAGACGGTATGGATATGGCTTTTATAATTTTAAACACTGAAACACTTGAAGTGCAATATGCCGGAGCTTTTAATCCGCTTTATATTATCCGTAAAAATGATAAAATCAAAGACTTTAAAGCTATTGAAGAACAGGGTTTGGCTATTTATCATCCTGCGGAATATGATTATTCTGTTTTGGAAATTAAGGCCGACCGACAGCCAATTGCTATTTATTCTTATGAAAAACCATTTACAAATCATAGTTTTCAGTTAGAGGAAGATGACCGCATTTATGCTTTCAGCGATGGGTATCCGGATCAATTTGGCGGTGAACAGGGTAAAAAATTAAAAGCACGGAACTTTAAAAAATTATTACTTTCCTGTCAGAACAAAAACATGAAAGAACAAGAGGAATTTATGCAGAATAGTTTTGATGAATGGCATCAGGGCTACGAACAAACCGATGATGTGGTTCTGTTTGGTTTACATATTAAAAAATTTTTATGAAAGTAAAATACCCTTGTTTCTGTTAGTTTGAGTTAGCTCCTAAAATATCAATGTAGTTTGAATTTTGAGCTTTTAGGAATACAGTAAAAAAGCCGCCACTCGAAACATTAGTGTTAAGATAGGCAGCTTTCGTCAAAAAATATAAATCGTTTTCTTATATTTTAGTAAGATTTACATTATACTCTTCAATTAGTTTTCTCATATTAATAAGGGCATAACGCATTCTTCCTAATGCTGTATTAATACTAACATTCGTTTGCTCTGAAATTTCTTTAAAACTCAAACCACCGTAATGTCTTAAAAGAATAACTTCTTTTTGTTCGTCAGGAAGCATATTTACCAGTTTTCGTACATCACTGGCAATTTGGTCTCTGATTAATAAATCTTCAATATTATCCTCAGCTAATTTCTTGGAGTTAAAAACATCCATTTCACCATCTTCGCTTGAATAAGTTTTCAGATGTTTTGATTTACGGAAATAATCTATAATCAAGTTGTGTGCAATACGCATTACCCATGAAACAAAAATTCCTTTTTCCTGATATTTTCCTCTGCGAAGTGATTTAATTACCTTAATAAAAGTATCCTGAAAAATATCTTCTGCTAACTGAGTATCTTTAACAATCAATACAATATAAGTATAAACTCTGTCTTTGTGACGGTTAATTAAAATTTCAATACTCTTTTGATCTCCGTCAATGAATTGTTTTACTAATTCAAAATCTTTTTTTTGACTTGATAACATAATATTTGCATTTTGGTTAGAGTAGAAATTTTGTCATAGGCATTTTTCTTTTTAGTTTTAATTTCCGTAACAAAGATTTTAAT
>JALWNR010000568.1 GCA_027083715.1 Bacteroidales bacterium | reverse complement strand
CAGATGAATATATTATCGTAAAGAATAATTTGCAACTAAAAAATACACGTGTAATTTCGTTAAATATCGGTTTAGATAACATAAAGAAAAGATATAGCTATTTATCTGACAAAGAAGTGATTATTGAAAAAAGCAAAAATAATTTCATCGTCAAATTACCATTGTTGAGTGTAAAGAAATAAAAAATGAATATTATAATAATAGAAGACGAACATTTAGACGTAAAAAGGATTTCTGAATTAATAAAAAAATTCAATCCGGAAATAAATATTCTTGCAAAAATTCAATCGGTAAAAAAGGCTGTTGAATGGTTTGGTGAAAACCCTGAGCCTGATTTGGCATTTATGGATATTCAACTTGGAGATGGTTTAAGTTTTGATATTTTTGAGCAAATTAAAATTACCTGTCCTATTATTTTTACAACAGCTTATGATGAATATGCCTTAAAAGCATTTAAAGTAAACAGCATTGATTACCTTTTGAAACCTTTTGATTTTGAAGAACTTGCAGAAGCAATCAATAAATTTAACAATCGCACCGGAACAAAGCGGAAAAACAGTTCTGCTCAGAATGCTCAAATTGAGCAAGTGATAAATATGCTGTCAGAAAAATACAAAGAACGGTTTACCGTAAAAATTGGTGAGCACATCAAATTAGTTTCGGTTGCTGATATTTTATGTTTTTACAGCCGGGAAAAAGCAAGCTATATTTTTACCAAGGAAAAAAGAAATTATCTTTTGGATTTTTCTTTAGATAAACTGGAAACACTCATTAATCCAAATATTTTTTTCAGGGTAAACCGAAAATTCATTATTAACATCCATGCCGTAAAAGATATTATTGCCTATTCAAACAGCCGCCTAAAAATTAATATTCAGGACTTTACGGAAGATGAAATAATTGTGAGTAGGGAAAAAGTCAGTAGGTTCAAAGAATGGTTAGAACAGTAAAGAAGCTCATGGACTAACTGTAAACCTGCATACTAAAACACCTCATAAAATCCATATAACCCATTATATCAATGAATTAAAAACAAGATCAATACAACATTACTTAAGCAAGTACTCATTATTTAAGATAAGTGTTAAGGTATGCGCATAAATTTATGTGCCTGCAAAGAAATACGCCATTTTTTATTTTTTTTGACGTATTCAACAATTTCAGGAATTAACTTTTTATGACGACTCCACTCCGGTTGTAAAAACAGCATGCAATTTTCATTTACTTTTTCAGCCACCTCTTCTGCCCAGCGATAATCATCGGGTTCGTAAATTATAACTTTTAGTTCATGGGCTTTTTCATAAATTTCTTCAAGTGGTGGGTTTTGTTTTTTGGGTGAAAGGCAAATCCAGTCCCATTCGCCGGTAAGTTTATAAGCACCGGAAGTTTCAATATGGGTTTGAATATTATTTTTTTTCATTTCGGCACAAAGCGGAGCCAACTCATATAATGTAGGCTCGCCACCGGTTACCACAATGGTATCGGCATTGTTTTTTAAAACATTCTCTGTAATTTTCCGTATATCGGCAAGGCGATGAGTATTAAAATCCCAGGAAATTTTAGTATCGCACCAGCGACAGCCTATATCGCAGCCTCCGATACGGATAAAATATGCAGCAAGTCCGGTATGAAAAGCTTCGCCCTGAACAGTATAAAATTCATCAATCAGCGGTAGTTTTTGCCCGTTTTCAAATAATTCTTTATCTTTTTGTTCCAATTTTCGTTTTTTTTGAGGGCAAAAATACAATTTTAGCGGGAATAATTTTGTTAAACAGTTAAATTGTTTTACTAAGATAAGTTAAATCTTTTATTTCCAAACCAAAGGGATAATAATGAGCTTCGCTCATTACGGTGGCGGTGGCGTGGTATTTGGTTTGCAAAAACATATTGTAAAGGTGGTTATTTTTTCTCTTCTTTTCTTTAGATGAACTTAGCGTAAGCAATCTCATTCATACCTTAAAAATAATAAGAAAAGGTATGAGTAACTGTCAAGGCTTTGTAATTGCTGTTTGCTGCAACTAATCAGCGTGATGTGTACGCTTTGCGGTACACAGCCGGAGGACGAAAGAATGTTTGTTTTTTGAGGGTAATAATTTACACACCTTTGGGGATACTACCTAATATTGCAATAAATAAAAGTAAGGTTTTCGTTAATGATTGAATTAAAAGGTTAATGTAAAACAAGTTTCTTTAAAAGGCTCTGAACTGACTTTAATATTTCCTCCGTGCAAACGCATAATTTGTTTTGAAAGACTAAGTCCGATACCTGAACCGTTTGATTTTGTGGTAAAAAACGGAATAAAAATTTTATCTCCAACCTCAGTGATAATACCTTGTCCGTTATCAATAACCTGAATTACTTTTCGTCCGTTGTTATTAATAAATGCTTTAAGCTTAATCATAGGTTTTTGGGTATTTTCCAGTGCTTGAACTGAGTTTTTAACCATATTAATTAATACTTGCTCAACGAGTTGTTCATCGGCAGTAAGTTCCAGTTTTTCAGGAATTACTTTTATTTCAAAATCAATATCCTTATCGGAAAGTTCTTTTTTTAATAAATTAAAAATATTATCGAACTGATTTTTTACCGGATACACAGAAAAGTTCGGGTCGGGTATTTTTGTCAGATTACGATATTTTTCAACAAAATGAATAAGTCCGGTACTCCGTTTATGAATGGTTTCTAAGGCCTCAATAATATCATCAAAAGTCTCATTATCAAAACCTTCCTGATTTTTTTCTTTAATTTCTTCTGATGTATCTTTTACCATAAGATTCACAGTGGATGTTAGTGAAGCAATTGGTGCAATGGAATTCATAATTTCATGAGTAAGCACACGAATTAATTTTTGCCAGGCTTTCATTTCCTGCTCTTCCAGTTCCGTTTGGATATTTTTAATTGAAACCAAAATAATTTCCCGCTCATTAATTTTAAACTCTGTTGCTTGAATGGAAAGTTGTAAAATTTCTTCGCCTTTTTTTACTTTAACAAGCTCATTATC
>JALWNR010000567.1 GCA_027083715.1 Bacteroidales bacterium | reverse complement strand
AAAAATAACAAAAATAAGCTAATTATGGAAAAAACAAGACTTAAAAAGGTAGAACGTTTACTTCAAAAAGAGTTAGGAACCATTTTTCAACGAAATACTTTCTCCGAATTTAAAAATGTTTTAATTTCGGTAACGGTTATTCGTGTAAGTGCTGATTTATCGGTTGCACGGGTATATTTAAGTGTTTTTCCTTCAACAAATGCTGATGAGGTTTTGAAAAGCATTATTGAAAATACCGGAAAAATTAAATACGAATTGGGAACAAAAGTACGCAATCAGTTACGTAAAATTCCCGATTTGAAATTTTTTATAGATGATTCTTTAGACTATGCCAATAAAATTGATAATTTATTGAAATAAATATTGTGGTGTTAAATGGCTAGGGGGGGTATTGTATCGTTGCAAAATTATAAATATAGCTGAAAGTAACGTATTATAGTAATCTTCAAATTGTCATTCGGTAGGTAAGCACATTTTAACAGTAAATTTAAACTCTTAATCTAAAAAATTGAATCTTTCATTATTTATAGCTAAGCGATATTTTTTTTCAAGCAAAAAACAAAGCCTGATTAACTGGATATCAGGCATTTCTGTTTTTGGTGTTAGTGTGTTTACCATGTCGATGATTGTTATTTTATCGGTAATGAACGGTTTAAGCAGCATTGTTGAAAGTTTATACAGCAGTTTTGACCCTGAATTGAAAATTACACCAAGTACCGGTAAGTTTTTTTCAGAATATGAATTGGGTAATCGCTTAGATAGTATTGCCGGAATTGCTTATTATACAAAAGTACTTGAGGAAAATGTGCTTTTAGAGTTTAGCGATCGGCAAACCATTGGGAGATTAAAAGGAGTATCTGAAAATTTTAATCATACCAGCGGAATAGACAGTATGATTGTGAGTGGCGAATATAAATTAAAAAATGAATACACCCCCTTTGCCGTGCTTGATTGGAGCTTGGCAAATACGCTTACGATTAATCTTAATTTGGTACGTCCCGTAAAAATATGGCTTCCTCGCCGCGATGCCAAACCGGGAATTATGATGAATAAGGTGTTTAATATCCGTTCTATTTTTCCGATTGGGATTTTTTCAATTATGCAAGATGATAATACAACGGGGCTAATCATCGTACCTTTGGAATTTGCACGTGAACTGATGGAAAATAATGATTTATTAAGTGCCGTAGAGATTAAACTAACTGATGAGGCAAGTATTGATAGGGTTCAAAAGCAAATTCAAAAGATACTTGGATATGAGTTTGTGGTAAAAAACCGTTTTCAACAACATGAGTTTTTGTATAAAGTAATGAAATCGGAAAAATGGGCTATTTTTTTAATATTTTCTTTTATTCTGATAATTGCTTCTTTTAATCTTACCGGCTCACTTACTATGTTAATTATTGATAAAAAGAAAGATATTTTCACATTACAACATTTGGGTGCAAAAAAATCATTAATTCGTAAAATTTTTCTTTTTGAAGGTTGGATGATTGCTTTTATCGGTGCGGTTATTGGTTTGCTTTTGGGTTTTGTTATTTGTTGGTTACAAGATACGGTGGGTTTAGTTGAATTGCCTCAGGCTTTTGTGGTACAATATTACCCTGTAGAAATGAAAATCACTGATTTTATTTCGGTCTTTTTTGTGGTATTATTAATCGGGCTAATTGCTTCTTATTTTCCGGTACGGTTTTTAACAAAAAAGCATTTTAAAATATGAAATATCCATTCGATATCCGGCAGGCATAAGTACCTATTTATCTAAGTAGGCTATAGTAACTGTAAATTTTGAATTTTGTATAAATCTAAAACTCTATGGAGGGAACTTTAAATAAAATGCAAAGCAGACTAGAAAATCCGGTTCAATATTTATTGCCTATTGGTAGTGAAACGGTTGAAATGAACCAATTTATCGGAAAAGAAGTTGAATTTGTATTTTCAGGAACTATTTATTGTAAATCTTGCGGGAAAAAGACGAACAAATCGTTTAGTCAAGGTTTTTGTTATTCTTGTTTTTTAACAGCTCCGGAAGCAGCCGAATGCATTATGCGACCGGAACTTTGTCGTGCACATGAAGGTATTGCACGAGATATGGAATGGTCTGAAAAAAACTGTTTGACAGATCATTACGTATATCTTGCTGTTTCAAGCGGTTTAAAAGTCGGAGTTACGCGTAGTTCGCAAATCCCTACGCGTTGGATCGATCAAGGTGCAGCAAAAGCCATAAAATTAGCGGTAACACCAAACCGATATTTGGCAGGTGTAATAGAAATTGCTTTAAAACCTTATTTAAGCGATAAAACGAGTTGGCAAAAAATGCTTAAAAATGAGCAGCCTAAAGATATTGACCTTGAAGAAGAAAAACAAAAGGCATGGGAACTGCTTGACGAAGAATTGCAAGAATACATTACCGAAGATGATGAAATTACTGAAATTAGCTATCCTGTAATGCAATATCCTGCAAAGGTAAAAAGTATTAATTTTGATAAAACACCTGACTTTAAAGGAAAACTAACAGGTATTAAGGGACAATACTTGATTTTTGAAAATGGTTTTGTATTGAATATCCGAAAACATACGGGTTATGAAGTGAAATTTACTGTTGATTAACGCTCTTTAGGTGCTTTTAAAAAAATAAATTTAATTCACTACATTGCACCAAATATAATGAGTTATTGTATCGTTAAATATTAATCAAAGCATTAAATAGCACCAAAGGTGCGTAATCAATAGCATAGGGCATAGCCCTATGATTAATAATCATAATCAAAAACAAGCACCAAAGGTGCGTAATAAAATCATTAACCTAATATATGCCACAGTCATTAGTTTACAATTATATACACATAACATTTAGCACAAAAGACAGACATCCTTATATTGACAAAAATATCAGTATGGATAAAAACAAAAGGTAAACATTATCAAAATTTTTATTGGCAAAAAGGATAGGGTGCCTTTTCTGTTAATCCAACAGAAATTGGGATTGTAGAAGAGTATAT
>JALWNR010000566.1 GCA_027083715.1 Bacteroidales bacterium | reverse complement strand
AATAAAATCTTTGCTTGTAGCGTTTAGTATATAATTTTATATGTTTGATTTACATTGTTGGTTGTGTATGGCGATGAAATATCCATAATTTTAAAATGCATGTCTACCCAAATGGTTATTCGTGTAAATTTATTAAAAGAATAAGTCATTCAAAATGTGGATATTTCATCTGATTATTAAAAATAATTAAAAAATAAACCAATGAAAAGCTTTTCTGTTTTATTGATATTTGCACTTACTGTTTTTGCAATGTCTTGTGGTTCAGTGCAAAAAGATAAAAATTTTTATGCTTATTATTCCAAAAAACTGGGAGTAAATCTAACAGGTAAAGAAGATAAGAAACTGATAAAAACCATGGCTGAATGGAAGGGTACACCTTATAAATATGGAGGTGCAGGTAAATCAGGTACTGATTGTTCCGGCTTTGTAAGTCAGGTTTATAAAGAAGTTTATGGAATAAAACTGCATCGTTCATCGCGCGATATGTATAAAAACGATGTGAAGAGAATTAGTAAAAACAGTTTGAAATGCGGTGATTTGATATTTTTTAAAACTTCGGGCAAAAAGGTTTCTCATGTGGGCATTTATATTGCCGACAATAAGTTTATTCATGCAGCATCAAAAGGTGTGGTGGTAAATGATTTGGATAATTCTTACTATAAAAAAACATATTATAAAAGCGGAAGAGTAAAGTAGTATTTGTCCATAAAGTTACAGAATTGGTAATTTGTCCGGCTATTGTCGAACACGTTTCAAAAATTAAGTCTTTACGGACAAATACCCTATTTTATCCAAGCATTGCTTTAACTTTTTGGGCAATAAGTTTGCCTTCGGCTCTTCCTGCAACTTTTGCATTAACAAGTCCCATAACTTTGCCCATGTCTTTCATTGATGCAGCGCCTGTTTGTTCAATGGCATTTTTAATAATTGCGTCCAATTCCTCTTCACTCATTTGTTCGGGTAAGTATTTTTCTAAAAACTTAATTTCCGACATTTCCTTTTCATAAAGGTCTTTACGGTTTTCTTTTTGGTAAATTTCTGCCGAATCTTTTCTTTGTTTAATTAGTTTTTGTACAATTTTTATTTCTTTTTCTTCGGTAATTTTTTCTCCCGAGCCGGAAGTTTGTTCTAATAGAAGCTCGCTTTTAATCGCACGCAAAGCAGATAATTTATCTGTTTGCTTTTCTTTCATGGCAGTTTTTAAGTCCTGATTGATTTTATCTAATAAACTCATTTTTTAAACATTTTAAAATTTAATCTACATTATCGTGCAAATAAGGATTTTCATTTAATTCATCGTCATCATCATCATTTAAAGTATAACGTGATACTTGCGAATCATCAATATCCAATTCTTCGTCTATTTTAATACCTTTACGTTTAAAAGCCGGAACATTCTCCAATTCGTCAATAATTTTCGGATTGGTTTCGTTTTTTAAATTAGTTGGTGTTTTTTTTGGTTCCTTTTTTTTAATTGATTTTAATGCATTTTGGATAAGTGCATCTTCGTCCACATCAATCTCTGTTTCCTGCTCTGTTGAGAAAAGTGTAATTTCTTCATCCACTTTTTCAACACCTATGGGTTCATTAACAGGTTGTGTCCCTTTTTTAATTTGAAAAACATCTGAATTGTCGTTTTCGGGATAATCAACCTCAAAATCAATTTCATCATCCAAAATTAATTCATTGTTCAATGGTTTTTTAGTTGGTTTTACCGTGCTTTTAGCCCTGATTTTTTCATAGGTATATAATTCAGGAATAATGTCGGTTTCAAAACCTGTGGCAATTACCGTAACGTTAATTTTTTCTGCCAGCGATTCTTCCTGGTTGTATCCCCATATTAAATCAGCATTGTTTCCTGCTTTTTCCTGAGCATATTCAGTTATCTCATAAATTTCGTCCATAGTAATTTCATTATCACCAAACGAAATGTTCAATAAAATATTTTTTGCTCCTGAAATATCATTACTGTTTAGTAACGGTGAGTTCAGAGCATCTTCAATGGCATTCATTGCGCGGTTTTCTCCTTCGGCAGTTCCTGAACCGAGCACTGCTACACCACTTTCTTTCATAACCGTTTGAACATCGGCAAAATCAACATTTACATATCCTTTTTTAGTAATAATTTCAGCAATTCCTTTTGCTGCAACAGTGAGCACATTATCTGCTTTTGAGAAAGCTTCGCGCACTCCCAGGTTTCCGTAAATATCACGTAAACGTTCATTATTAATTACCAAAAGTGAATCTACATGTTTATTTATTTCCTGAACTCCTTTAATCGCATTGTTCATACGCTTTTCACCTTCAAATCGAAACGGAAGAGTTATTATTGCCACTGTGAGAATTCCAAGTTCTTTAGCTGCTTTTGCAATAACCGGTGCTGCTCCGGTTCCTGTACCTCCGCCCATTCCGGCAGTAATAAATACCATTTTTGTATTATTGCCCAAAACACTGTTTATTTCTTCAAGGCTTTCAACGGCTGCTTCTCTTCCTACACCTGGTTGATTACCAGCTCCTAAGCCTTCGGTAAGTTGCTTGCCTAGATGTATTTTTATAGGTATTTGGCTACTTGCCAATGCCTGACTGTCTGTATTGCAAATAATAAAATCAACATCAGTAATTCCTTGATGGAACATGTAATTTACTGCGTTGCTTCCACCACCTCCAACTCCAACAACTTTAATTATCGAAGTATTTTTTTGTGGTAAATCAAAAGGCATTATATCATCCATAACAATAAATTTTCCGTTTAAGCTAATAATTTTTCTGTTTTCTTTGGCTATAATTTAAGGTTGTATATTTATAAAACCATTGTAAACCTCTTACATCTCCGAGCTTTTATCTTCAAACATATCCGAAAAAAACTTTTTGACCCCTGAAAAAACTTTTTTTATGGGTTCCTCTGTTTCTATATAATCTTCTTCTTCAATATCTTCCTCTTCATCTTGCTTGTAATTTTGTAAAACAGCATTTGTTTCATTTTCAAGTTCGTGCATGTAACCACTAATCAATAAACCTA
>JALWNR010000565.1:1779-3022 GCA_027083715.1 Bacteroidales bacterium | reverse complement strand
TTATAAAACTGACTATAATTTTTGTTTTTCAGATAAAAATCCAGTGCAATATTTTCTAACAACATAGCTGCTTCTCCTTCAAATGAATTTTTATCGCGAATATTCAATAAAGAAGCTATTGCATCAAATAATCGTCCTGCACTACATGTCTTTATAGCTTTATGATGAGCAATTAATTTGCGATAATTATTTAATTCGCTTTGCGTAAATTTCGGGTGAATAATCTGTTCAGCTTCGGGAATATACTTGCAAACGGAAAAAGCGGGTAATCGAGGTTCCATAGCAAACTTATCCAATGCAAGATGCGTAAAATACTCAAAATGAGCTGTCCTTTTCATTTTATTTTTATCGTAGATAAAAAATTCTCCACCCCAGATTTGCCCATCATCGCCCAAGCCTACGCCATCCCAAACTATGCCCAAAACTTTTTTATCCGTATTAATTAAACCGTTTTCTGCCAAAACCGATGCAAAATGTGCTTTATGATGTTGCACATACTGAATTTTCGTGTGATATTTTTCAGACAGCGATTGTCCTATTTGTGTGGAAAAATATTGCGGATGCTTGTCGGCAGCGATTAGCTCCGGCTTTGTTTCAAAAAGTGTAAAAAAATGCATAAGTACTTTTTCAAAGCTCTCTTGCGATTCAAAACTGTTCAGATTGCCAAGATACTGGCTGATATAAGTATTTCCCTGTGTGTAAAAGGCAAAGCTGCTTTTCAATCCGGCACCCATTCCCAGCAAAGTTTTATCCGATGTAATATTTTTATGCGGGTCAATAAAAGTCGGTGACAGGCTGCGCGAACGGCGGAGAATGATTTTTTGCCCAAATTCGGGACTAAATTTAATTACACTGTCATCTTGTGGCACTATAATTTCACGATTATTGGCAATAATTAAATCGGCAATAGCCGAAAGTTCCGCAGCCGCTTTATCATCTTGATAAATAATTGGTGATTCACTGACATTGGCACTTGTTGCAATTACCGGAAAATTAATCTTATTTAAAATCAGGTGATAGAGTGGGGTATAGGCTTTCATTACGCCGATTTGATTTAGTCCGGGAGCAATTAAATCTTTTTTTAGTCCGGAGTTTAATTTACTCTGTAAATTAAAGAGCACAATTGGTGACTGAATACTCCGGTATGTTTCAATCTCCTTGTCCGAAGCAATTACATCTGAAAATAAAAGTTCATCATCGGGGTACATCAATGCAAAAGGTTTATACGGGCGATGTTTATGCT
>JALWNR010000565.1:0-1769 GCA_027083715.1 Bacteroidales bacterium | reverse complement strand
ATCTGCCAAAAGTAAATAGCCGCCAATACCTTTTATGGCAATAATTTTTCCTTTACGTATAGAGTTTTGAATAAGCTTGATAATTTCCTTTTGCGAATGTTCTTCTTCTGAATTTAATACACGCATCAAAACGGCACAATCGGTGCAAGAGTTGGTTTGCGAATAGTATCGCCTGTCCGAGGGATTATGATATTCAGGCTTGCAAACAGTACACATTGGGAATGCATCCATAGTTGTATTCTCTCTGTCGTAAGGCAATTTTTTAATGATGGAATAGCGTGGACCGCAATTTGTGCAAGTGATAAAAGGGTAGAGGTAGCGTCTGTTATTTTTATCGAAAAGTTCTTGCAGGCAATCATTACAAATTCCGTAATCAGGAGTTAAAAGTAGATTAGGTTTGTCGGTGTTTTCAGAGTGAATAATTTCAAACTTCTGAAAGTTTTTATTTTTTATTTCTTGAATATCACTTTTAGTGATAATGGCTAATTCTGGTGGATTGTCTAGAATATCATGATAAAAATTCTTAACTAAACTTTTATCACCTTCTATTTCAATATGGACACCGGTATTGGTGTTGTTTACCCAACCTTTTAATTGGTATTCAACCGCTTTTTTATACACAAAAGGGCGAAAACCAACTCCCTGAACCTGACCTTGATAGTGAATGTGGAATGTGGGCATAGAAATTTGGGTTAACGCGCAAAGATGCAAAGGCGCAAAGTTCGTAATCAGTATTTCAGAATGATTAAATCAGTTTTAATACAACTCATTTTTTAACTTGTTTTTGCAGCCAATCATACCATTTATCCATACCTTCGCCGGATGTTACCGAAAGTTCAAAAAATTCTAAATGATGATTAACCCGCAAGGCATATTCTTTGGCTTTTTCTACATCAAATTGCACATAAGGCAATAAATCTATTTTATTAATGATGCAAATATCCGAATGCAGGAACATATCGGGATATTTAATCGGTTTATCATCGCCTTCGGTAGTGCTGATGATGACTACACGCTTATTCTCACCCAGATCAAATAATGCGGGACAAACCAAATTACCCACATTTTCAATAAAAAGTATAGAGTTTTCCTGCGGATTGAGTTTTTTAACGGCTTTGTTTACCATATCACTATCTAAATGGCAAGCTTGACCAGTGTTAATCTGTACTACGGGGATTTTTACCGCTTGTATGCGATTGGCATCATTAAAAGTTTGCTGGTCGCCTTCAATTACACTAAAATTAATTTCACCGCTTAAATCTTTCAATGTACGTTCCAATAAGCTGGTTTTACCTGAACCCGGCGAACTGACCAAATTAATGGCAAATATATTCTTTGCCTCGAAATATCCGCGGTTACGCTCTGCAAGTAAGTTGTTTGTATTTAAAATGTCCTGTTCAATTTCCAAAACTGTTTTTTCATGCTGGTGATGGTGTTTATGGTCGTGATGGTCATGGCTGTGTGTGTGCGTATGGTCATGGCTATGTTGGTGATGATGGTCTAATTGTAAACTTTCTGCCTGAATTTTAGGTGGTTTACTAATTAAAATACTGTCTGTTTGTCCGCATCCGCATGTTGTGCACATAATATCTTAATTTTAAATTGTTACATTGTTAAAACTTAGCACTGGGTACTAGGCACTTGGTACTTGGTTCTGGGTGTTGTGTGCCGGGTACTGATAAACTGTTTCATTGTTAAATTGTTTTATTAATGAATTGTTAATTCATAATTGAAAATTAACTCATTACCGCATTATCACATTATCAAAT
>JALWNR010000564.1 GCA_027083715.1 Bacteroidales bacterium | reverse complement strand
ATATTAATTTCGATAAATTAATGCAAAAAAGAATACATAAAGTATTGCTTATTTGCAGTAATTACGATGCATTTATGCTTGAAGAAGACGGACGCATCGATGAACAAATTTTTAACGAATATGTTGCTTTAAACCTGCGTTATCCACCTCAGTTTATTCATGTTTCATCAGCCTCGCATGCATTTAATGTTTTAAGAAAAGAAGAAATTGATTTAGTAATAGAAATGCTGTCCGTAGGTGAATTAGCTCCCTTTGAATTAGCCAAAAGAATAAAAAAACGTTATTCGCAAATACCCATTGTAGTTTTAACCCCTTTTTCGCGCGAAGTAACCCAAACACTTGAAAAAGAAGATTTAAGCGCAATCGACTATGTGTTTTGCTGGCTTGGAAATGCCGATATACTACTAGCGATTATTAAATTAATAGAGGATAAAATGAATGTTGCCTACGATGTAAAACAAGTAGGAGTACAAACCATTCTATTGGTTGAAGATTCAGTACGCTTTTATTCCAGCTATTTACCCAATATTTATAAAATTATTTTCAAACAATCACAAAAATTTATGGCTGAGGGATTAAACGAGCATCAAAAAATGTTACGCTTACGCGGACGCCCTAAAATACTTTTAGCCCGAAATTACGAAGAAGCTCGCAGACTTTATGGTAAATACAAAAGAAATCTGCTTGGGGTAATATCTGATGTAAGTTATAAACGCAGAGGTAAAAAAGATAAAGCTGCCGGAATTCGTTTATTTAAGCGCATAAAAGAAGATGCTCCATACTTGCCTTTACTTTTGCAATCATCTGATGCCGATAATTATAAAATTGCCAAAGAAATTAAAGTAGGTTTCATACATAAAAACTCAAAAAATTTGGCAAGAGAATTACGTAATTTTATTAATGAATATTTTGCTTTTGGAGATTTTGTTTTCAGAAACCCCAAAACCGGAGAAGAAGTTTTAAGAGTTCCCGATTTAAAATCTTTACAACAAAACCTCTACAATATTCCCGACATTTCTTTTGAATACCATATTTCGCGCAATCATTTTTCAAAATGGCTAAATGCAAGAGCACTTTTTCCTTTGGCAGAACTTTTTAAATATTTAAGTAAAGAAGATTTTAAAGACCTTGACCATGCCCGTAACTTTTTACACGATGCCATTTCCTACTTCCGCTTAAACAAAGGTCGTGGAGTAATTGCCAAATTTTACCGGGCAACTTATGATGAGTATTTAAATTTTGCACGAATTGGAAATGGTTCTATTGGTGGTAAAGCACGAGGTTTAGCCTTTCTTGATTCCTTAATCAAAAAAAATCAAGGATTGGATGAATTTGATAATGTAATTATTTCTATTCCTCGTACGGTAGTGCTTACATCACAAGTATTTGATGAATTTATAGAACAAAACAATCTACTTCCGATTGCATTATCGGATGCAGAAGATGAAGAAATTTTGCAAAAATTCATTGCGGCAAAAATGCCGGATAGAACCGTACGTGATTTAAAAGCCTTTTTACGAGTAACTTACAGTCCAATAGCCATTCGTTCATCCAGCTTGCTGGAAGATTCTCATTATCAACCATTTGCTGGGGTTTATTCAACTTATATGATACCCAACACAAAAAATGAGGAGCAAATGATTAAAATGCTTACTGATGGTATAAAAGCGGTTTACGCATCTGTTTATTACAAATCCAGTAAATCATATATGCGTGTAACCAGCAATGTTATTGATGAAGAAAAAATGAGTATTATCCTGCAAGAAGTGTGTGGTGAAAAATATGGTGATAGATATTACCCTACTTTATCAGGCGTAGTTCGTTCTGTTAATTTTTACCCTATTGAACCTGAAAAGCCAGAAGACGGTGTAGCCAATATCTGTTTAGGATTAGGCAAACAAATTGTTGAAGGAGGCAGAACATTACGTTTCTCACCTAAATATCCTAAAAAAATATTACAGTTATCAGATACAGCACTTACTCTGCGCGATGCACAAAAAACCTTTTATGCACTTGATTTACGACCGGAAAGTTTTGTACCTTCAACCGATGAAGCTGTTAACTTATTAAAACTAAGAATTAAAGAAGCTGAAAAAGATGGTTCGTTAAAATATGTAGCTTCGGTCTATGATTATGCTGACAATACTATAAAAGAAGGAGCACATTATACAGGTAAAAAAGTTGTTACTTTTGCTAATATTTTAAAATTTGATGCCTATCCACTTGCCAAAATCTTAGCCCACGTGTCAGAAATCACCCAAAAAGCGATGAACTCCCCTGTTGAACTTGAATTTGCAATGAATATTCCTAAAAATAAAAACCAACCGGCTATTTTTAACCTGCTGCAGGTTCGTCCGATTGTTGATAATAGTGAAACTTTAACTACAAAACTCGAAGAAATTGATGAAAAAGATACCATTATTTATTCAAAACAAGCCTTAGGAAATGGCGAAATAAAAGATTTGACCGATATAATTTATGTAAAGACTTCATCTTTTGACCCTGCTAAGAATCCTGAAATTGCAAAGATGATTTCAGAACTGAACGATAAATTTATTAAAGAAAATAAAAATTACATACTTATTGGTCCCGGAAGATGGGGGTCAACAGACCATTGGTTGGGTATCCCCGTAAAATGGGCAGATATTTCGGCTGCAAAAGTAATTATTGAAGCCGGATTACCAAATTACAGGATTGATCCCAGTCAGGGAACACATTTTTTTCAAAATCTGACATCTTTCCGTGTAGGTTACCTTACCATAAACCCTCATGCCAATGACGGATATTATAATGTTGATTTTTTGGATAAGCAAAACCCCATAAATGAAAATGAGTTTATCAGACACATAAGATTTGAAGAAGCACTTGTAGTAAAAATTGACGGTAAAAAAAATCTGGGAGTAATTATGGAAGCTTCAAAAATCAATAAAGAAGAAGAAGAATATTTTGGGGAGAGTTATTAACCTTAATAGTTCGTTGTTTTCTTGCCACAAATGCACAAATATTTAACGAACTATTGTAATC
>JALWNR010000563.1 GCA_027083715.1 Bacteroidales bacterium | reverse complement strand
CAATACAGATATGGAAATTTCTATAAATCAGGTGCTCGATGCATTAAAAAAAGTACAATATCCGGAAAAAAATCAGGATATTGTTTCTTTAAAGATGGTAGAAGCCATTAAAATTGACGGAAAATCAATCAGTTTTTCGGTTTTTTTGCCATCGTTTAACAGCCCTTTTAAAAAATCAATCGAAAAAGCCTGTAAAAAAGCTATTCAGGATGCCTTTGGTGAAGATGTGGAGGTAAAAGCTACTGTTACGGCAAAAGTTACGGTGGGTCGTGTGGACAAAACCGCTGAGCATCAGAATACTTTGCAAGGTGTTAAAAATATTTTGGCAATCGCTTCCGGAAAAGGCGGTGTGGGTAAATCTACCGTTTCGGTAAATCTGGCTATTGCTTTAGCAAAACTGGGTATGCGTGTAGGTTTGCTGGATGCGGATATTTTCGGTCCTTCAATACCTAAAATGTTTGGTGTGGAAGGAACGGTTCCGGGTATCAAAAAAGTTGCCGGAAAAGACCGGATTATCCCTGTTGAAAAATACGGTGTAAAAATGTTGTCAATCGGTTTCTTTATTAAGCCCGATGATGCACTGATTTGGAGAGGTGCAATGGCAACCGGAGCCTTAAAACAGTTAATCAACGATGGACTTTGGGGTGAACTGGATTATTTACTGATCGACCTTCCTCCCGGTACCAGTGATATACACCTGACTATGGTTCAGACAGTTCCGGTAACTGCTGCTGTTATTGTAAGTACACCGCAGGATGTTGCTCTGGCAGATGCAGTGAAGGGTTTAAGCATGTTCAATGCCGATAAAATTGAAGTTCCGGTAATCGGACTGATTGAAAATATGTCGTGGTTTACGCCCGAAGAATTACCGGATAACAAATATTATATTTTCGGCAAAGACGGTGTAAAAAGACTTGCCGAAGAACGGAATATTCCGCTTTTGGGACAAATTCCACTGGTAATGTCGATACGCGAAAATGGCGATCAAGGTACACCTTCGGCTTTAGAGGATTCTGTTTTGGGCGAAACATTCTTAAAACTTGCTGAAAATGTTGCCGAAAAAGTTGAAGATCGTAACAAAACCCTTGCACCTACCAAAAAGGTTGAAATTGACCCGAATGCAAGTTGTGCGTCAAATTAGTGAGTAATATTATTAATACGTTTAGCGGGATAGTGTTTTCCGCTAAACGGCTTTTGAAAAAATATGGAAAACAAGGAAAATAATAGCTTAGAAGAAAGAATCCATCAGGCACTGGATAGTGTACGCCCTTACCTTCAAACGGATGGCGGTGATATTACCTTTGTAGAACTGACTGATGATAAGACCGTTAAAGTAAGGCTGCTGGGTGCTTGTTATTCTTGTTCCATGAGCATGCAAACCCTGAAATTGGGAGTAGAAAAAGCCATTCAGAATGCTGCGCCTGAAATTAAAGAAGTAATTGCCATTGATGGTGAACTGCCCGATGATGAATAGTAATATCAGATAAATTCTTTAAAAAATACCTTTTTTCTGCTCCGAACACCTTTCTGGTCTGATAATTTCAAAGTTGTAATTTAAAATCAGACTAAATTTCACATTTATTGCCTTATTTTGCTTTGTTTTTATCGGAATATTATAATTTTGCCTGCCAGTTTCTAAATTAAATATTATGAAGATTGCAGTAGTTGGTGCCACAGGCATGGTTGGTGCGGTAATGTTAAAAGTTTTGGACGAACGAAATTTTCCGCTTGACGAATTAATCCCTGTTGCTTCGGAAAAATCAGTTGGTAAAAAAATCAGTTTTAAAGGTAAAGATTATACCGTAGTTGGTTTGCAGGATGCCATAAATCAAAAACCGGACATCGCACTTTTTTCTGCCGGAGGGGAAACCTCTTTACAATGGGCACCAAAATTTGCCCAGGCCGGAACTACGGTTGTTGATAATTCATCGGCATGGCGGATGGATAACAGCAAAAAACTGATTGTGCCCGAAATAAATGCACATTTGTTGACCAAAAAAGATAAAATAATAGCCAACCCAAACTGCTCCACCATACAAATGTTGATGGTTCTGGCTCCCTTGCATAAAAAATATACGATTAAACGTGTGATTGTTTCTACCTACCAATCCATTACCGGAACAGGAGTAAAAGCTGTTCACCAAATGGAGAACGAACGGTCAGGACAGGATGGTGAAAGAGCTTATCCTTATCCGATTGATAAAAACTGCCTGCCGCATTGCGATGTTTTTACCGAAAACGGATACACAAAAGAAGAAATGAAACTGGTAAACGAAACCCGCAAAATTTTGTCAGACGATAGTATCCGGCTAACGGCAACGGCAGTACGTGTCCCTGTTGTCGGCGGACACTCCGAAGCGGTAAATATTGAGTTTGCTGATGATTTTGATTTAAATGATGTGCGCAAACTGCTTTCTGAAACCGATGGAGTAATTGTTAAGGATAATCCTGAAAACAATATTTACCCGATGCCCATCACAGCACATAACAAAGACGAAGTCTTTGTAGGGCGCATTCGTAGGGATTTTTCCAACCCAAACAGCCTTAATCTGTGGATTGTTGCTGATAATTTACGCAAAGGAGCAGCTACCAATACAATTCAGATTGCTGAATATTTGTTGGAAAAAGGATTTGTTTAACCGCAATAATTCATGAAATTCTCTTTATGCAGATACGAGGCACCGAATTCCGCCGACATATCTTTATATTTTTCACAAGCTACGCTTGTAAAGAGAAAAGTTCAAGGAATTCGTAACGAAGTAGATGCGTGAAGAGAATTTCAAGCGACACCCAACCTTTAGCCTCATGAGCCGAAGGCGAATAAATTTGAGTGCGTTTATTTTGTGATAAAACTCACTTAATATATTGATAATAAATATATTGCGATGCAGCTGTAACAAAAGCGGTGAACTGCGAAGCACCTCACCGAAGGTAATTTTGCGGGTTAATACTGTTTTTGTTTAAAACTTTAAATTTGACATGTTCAATTTACTGCAAAATATTATTAGTTTGTCTGCTATTTAGTGGA
>JALWNR010000562.1 GCA_027083715.1 Bacteroidales bacterium | reverse complement strand
AAAGTAATTTTAGCGGCTACTGCTCGTCAGGCAGCGCGAAAAGCACGTGAACTTGTACAGCGAAAGACGGTAATGGGTGGTGCAGGACTCCCCGGTAAATTAGCTGATTGCCAGGAACGCGACCCTAAAAAAAGTGAAATTTATCTTGTCGAGGGTGATTCGGCAGGAGGAACAGCAAAACAAGGTCGCGACCGTAAGTTTCAGGCGATTTTACCACTTCGTGGTAAAATCCTGAATGTAGAAAAAGCCATGCAGCATAAAGTTTTTGAGAATGAAGAAATCAAAAATCTGTTTACTGCACTTGGGGTAACTTTCGGAACGGAAGAAGACAGTCGCGCATTGAATATGGAAAAGCTCCGCTACCACAAAGTTATTATCATGACCGATGCTGATGTGGACGGCAGCCACATTTCTACACTGATTATGACTTTCTTTTTCAGATATATGAAAGAGATTATTGAAAACGGTTATTTATATATTGCTACACCTCCTTTGTATCTTGTTAAAAAAGGAAAGCAAGAACGTTATTGCTGGTCGGAAGAAGACCGTTTGGCGGCAGTTGATGAATTAGGTAAAGGACAAGAATCATCCGTAACCATTCAGCGATACAAAGGTTTGGGAGAGATGAATGCAGAGCAATTATGGGAAACAACCATGAACCCGGGAAAACGTACTTTGCGTCGTGTGAGTATTGAAAATGCTGCAGAAGCCGACCGTACATTTTCCATTTTGATGGGTGATGACGTGGCACCGCGCCGTGAGTTTATCGAATCGCATGCAACTTATGCAAATATTGATGTGTAAAATACAAGTCGGGGTACAACTTTAAGTCGCACCCCGACCGTTTTGTTATTTCCGATAAAAGCCGTAAAGCCTGACAGGACTTTATGGTTTTTATTTTTAAATTAGCCAAAGTTACGCTGTACCAAAGCATTCCTATGCTGTGAAAAACGCAGCATAGGATTGCTGCTACATTTATGTCCTAATCACTCCCGTTTTGTATTTTTTCTTAATCGGATTATGACTTGCCGCTTCTATTCCCATTGAAATCAGTTTGCGGGTTTCCAATGGGTCTATTATCGCATCTGTCCACAAGCGGGCTGCAGAATAGTAAGGAGAAGTTTGTTCATTGTATTTTTGCATGATTTCATCAAGCATTTTTTGTTCTTCTTCTTTACTAATTTCTTTGCCTTGCGCTTTCAAACTGCTTAAATGTATTTGCAACAAGGTTTTAGCTGCACTTGCGCCACTCATTACTGCCAGTTGTGCTGTAGGCCAAGCCACAATCAGACGCGGATCATAGGCTTTTCCGCACATTGCGTAGTTACCTGCCCCGTATGAGTTACCCACTACAACAGAAAATTTGGGCACTATCGAGTTAGCCATGGCATTCACCATTTTTGCACCGTCTTTTATAATTCCTCCGTGCTCCGAGCGGCTACCAACCATAAAACCGGTAACATCATGCAAAAACACCAAAGGTATTTTCTTTTGATTGCAATTCATGATAAAATGTGCTGCCTTATCCGCCGAATCGGAATAAATTACACCGCCAAATTGCATCTCACCGCTTTTGGTTTTTACGATGGTACGTTGATTGGCAACAATACCTGCAGCCCATCCTTCAATACGGGCATAGGCACAAATTATCGTTTTTCCATAATTGGATTTGTATTCATCAAACTCCGAGTTATCCACCAAGCGTTCAATCACTTCATACATATTATAAGGTGTGTCACGCTTTTCAGGGATAATTCCATAAATATCTTCGGGGTTTTTCTTTGGAGGAACAGCCTCAATACGGTCAAAACAAGCTTTTTTCGGCTTCCCGATTTTCGACATCAGACTGCGTATTTTATCCAATGCCTCATAATCGCTTTCTACTTTATAATCTACCACACCCGATATTTCAGTATGTGTTTCGGCTCCGCCAAGGGTTTCATTGTCCACATTTTCGCCAATTGCCGATTTTACCAAATAAGAGCCTGCCAAAAAGATACTGCCTGTTTTGTTTACAATAATGGCTTCATCACTCATAATGGGTAAATATGCTCCACCGGCAACACAACTGCCCATAATGGCAGCTATTTGCGGAATACCTTTGGCTGACATGATTGCATTATTGCGAAAAATACGCCCAAAATTCTCCTTATCGGGAAAAATTTCATCTTGCATGGGTAGAAAAACACCTGCACTGTCAACCAGATAGATAACCGGTAACTTATTTTCCATAGCAATTTCCTGAGCACGTAAGTTTTTCTTGGTGCTAATCGGAAACCATGCACCTGCTTTTACTGTAGCATCGTTGGCAACAATTACACATTGTCTGCCACTCACATAGCCGATTACTACCACTACACCTCCCGCAGGGCATCCGCCATACTCCATATACATACCGTCTCCGGCAAAAATTCCGATTTCAATGGTGCGACTGTTTTTATCTATCAGATATTCAATTCGCTCACGAGCAGTAAGTTTACCTTTTTCGTGTTGTTTGGCAATTTTTTTTTCTCCGCCTCCTGATTTAAGTTTTTCTATTCGCTGATTTAGTTCATCGATTAGTTGTTTGTAATTTGCTTTGTTTTGTTTAAATTTATCATTCATAGATTTGGTTTTTTTAGGATACCAAATGTACATTAATTTTTCGTGTTGGCAAATAAAATATTCAACTCTTATCCGTGTATTATTTGTCGATATTAGGAATGTTATTGTAGTTTTGTTTATAGTAATTTATTTATAATCAGAGTAGTATGTTTTTTAAGAGCTCAAATAAAAAAAATAAATTTGCACGTTAGTTAATAATTACTAACTTTGTAACATGTTTCCATTTCGGGTGATTGTTTTGTGTTTATATATAAATTTTGTAAATTACCTTAGATTTTTTGAGAGGCTTTTAAAATCAACACTTTATTAAAAAATGAAGAGTGGATAGTGAATTAATTTACTGAAAATCAGCATACTAATATTTGGTTTTGCTATTTTGTAAACACTTGAATTTTAATGCTTATAAAAATTTAACGAACTATTGTAAAACCTAAATAT
>JALWNR010000561.1 GCA_027083715.1 Bacteroidales bacterium | reverse complement strand
CCTTCGGTGAGGTGCTTCGCAGTTCACCGATTTCATCATGTTTTTAGTCTAATAAAATGATTAACAGTAATTTATATAAATATTTCAACGAGATTTATCCACCCAAATTTGGGTGGTTTTACTTTGTTGTAAAAGTTATTTAATATTTTAATACACAGTAACTTACAATACAAATATGCTAAGAGCGGTGAATTTTGCGGGTTATGCAGATACTCACAGATTTATAATTTAGAACATCTGTGTTAATCGGTAAAATCTGTATAATCTGTGTTCCTATTAATTTTTTAACGAAGTTAAAAAAACAGCGCTCATATGTTTTGTAAATCAGTCTATTATCAAAATAATTAAATTTGTTATGAGAAGTTTTTGAAGCTTGCGAACGGCGAAGCCAACGAAGTTAAAATTAAGTATTTTATTCAAAATGTTGTACATAAATATTTTAGGGGATCACTAAAAACTTCAAGTTCAAAGTAACGCAGAAATTGTTCTTTTTAGGAGTGCCTTTTATAGTTTTCTTAGCGCCATTAAGTATATTGATTACTTATTTTTCTATATATTTGAGCTTATTAATTTAAATACAAGATATGCCCCAAAAAATAATTCTTGCAATTACCGGAGCAAGCGGTTCGGTTTATGCCCAATCAATAATTAGTAGTTTATTAAAAACGGAACTACAAAACCAATATCAAGAAGTAAATATTGTTTTATCTTCAAATGCAAAGGAAGTTTGGAAATATGAGTTGGGAACCTTTGATAAAAAGCAAACTCCTTTTAAAATATATGATAAAAATGATTTTTCTGCACCTTTTGCTTCCGGTTCGGCAGGGTTTGACACCATGATTATTGCACCCTGCTCAATGGGTACTTTGGGGCGTATTGCTACCGGTATTTCAAATGACTTAATCAGCCGTGCTGCAGATGTTGTTTTAAAAGAACGCAGAAAACTAATTTTACTCACCCGCGAAACACCTTTAAACCTGATACATATTAATAATATGAAAATAATTACCGAAGCCGGTGGTATAATTTGTCCTGCGACACCCTCTTTTTACAGTAAACCCAAAAATATTGATGAATTAATAAAAACAGTTACAGATCGAGTTTTACAACTAGCCGGTTTTGAGCTAAATACTTATCGTTGGAATGGCTAAAAAAGCTGCTGGAAATCCAACAGCTTTTCAAAAAAAACCAAACCTAAAATTTATATAAAAAGCTATGCTCTTTTGCGTTTCTTCTCGGCTTGTAAAATACTTTGCCGATGTGCTGCATTGGCTCTCCCCGAAGGATCAGTACTTTCTTGCCATTTGGGTATCCATTTTTTCACAGTACGAATAGCATGCTGTTCAGGATACATTTCTTCAAATAATTTACGAAAATAAAAAGCCTCTTTAGTATCAGGCGTATTGAATGGGTATAAGTCTTTTGCCTTAGTAAATTCATTATTAGATACTTGTGATTCACAATAAACTTTTAATTCATCAATCCAGCTATAGCCGATTCCATCACTGAATTGTTCTTTCTGACGCCAAAGCACATCTTCGGGTAAATACGGGTTTTCTTTATCATCAAAAGCAGCACGAAGGATAAATTTTTCGGCTTTGCCGGATGCTCTGTCGGGTTGTTTGTCTTCGGGACGAATTTGCATAACTGTATTTAAAAATTCTTTGTCCAGAAATGGAACTCGTGCTTCTAATCCATGAGCCATAGTTGATTTATCAGCACGAAGGCAATCTGCAGTAGAAAGGTTTTGCACCCGTAGAATTAATTCTTTTTGAAATTCTATGGCAGTGGGAGCATTGTGAAAATATAAATATCCACCAAACACTTCATCTGCGCCTTCGCCTGATAAAACAACTTTGATTCCTGCTTCTTTAATATATTTTGATAAAAAATACATCGGCGTTGCTGCTCGTATGGTTGTTACATCGTAAGTTTCCAGATGCCAAATAATTTTTTTAATTGCCCGAATACCTTCTTCTACACTGAAAAGTACATTATGATGTTTCGTGCCGATAAAATCAGCTACTTTTTGAGCTGCTTGTAAATCGGGGGCATCAGCACTAACCCCTACCGAAAATGAGTGAAGAACAGCATCTTTGGGTAATAAACGTTTGGTAATTGATGCAATCAGGCTTGAATCTAATCCGCCCGAAAGAAGTACACCTAGAGGAACATCAGTCATTAAACGTTTTTGGGTAGCTTTTACTAAAGCATTGCGCAATTTATCCAAACTAACTTTTTGCTTTGCCACAAAAGGATTTTCCCATTCGGGTTTTGAATATTTTACGAAACCTGTTTGTGGTGTATAATAATATCCCGGAGGAAAAGCTTCCATATTGGTACATTGGTCGGATATTGCTTTCATCTCTGATGAAAAGTACATTTTCCCCTCTGTGTCGGTACCATAATATAAAGGCTTAACTCCTATCGGGTCGCGAGCTGCCATAAATGTATCGTTATCTACGATAACGAAAGCAAAAATACCGTCTAGTTTATTGCAAAATTCAAAGCCGTATTTTTTATACAAAGCAACAATAACTTCACTATCTGATTTTGTTTTAAATGGATAGTTATTCAACTCTTGGCGAAGATTTTGGTGATTATAAATTTCACCGTTATGAACCATCCATGTTTCATTATTATCTGCCGGAATGGGCTGAACCCCCGTATGCAAGTCAATAATAGATAAACGCTCGTGCGAAAGAATGGAACCATCTTTTAGTTGTACTAAACCATTTTCATCAGGCCCGCGGTGGGTCATTCTTTTTGACAATACCTTGATTTGTTCAGGACTGTTTTTGCCAATTGCTGCTAAAATACCACACATAAGAAAAATATTTATTAAAATTTCAAATCTATCTTTTATTTTATTACTTTTATTGCCTTAAAAGTGTGAAAATAAAATTTAACGATACAAACATAAGTAATTTAACACTTAATAACAAATAAAAAAACGAAAATATTTGCAAAATATATTTATCATAAAAAAAAAAAAAAAAAAGAGGATATCAACGATAAAATCCTTGCTTGGTGGTGAGATAAAATAA
>JALWNR010000560.1 GCA_027083715.1 Bacteroidales bacterium | reverse complement strand
AGGCATCGGTTTATAAATAACTAAATGCGATTTTTTTATCAAATACAGTCAATATTAAATTGAATATAATTTTAACTGATGTTTCGACTTACTATAATTATATACCATCCAGCTATTTACAAAATGCGATATGTTGCAAATATTTGATATACAGAATTATACAAAATCCATTTCAGTTTTTAATCTAATTTTTCTCTCTCTCTTTCTTTTCATTAGATGAAAAGAAGCAAAAATCAAGGCAAAAATATCACTGTTCGCAGCATTGAATAAGCTCCATCACTCGTAGAACGGATTTTTGCCGACCCTCGTTTATATTTCATTTTATCAAAAATAGATATTTTAAACATTCTCCTCAAATTACAACTACTAAAAGACAAAATAATCATGTTTTATACTATCAGATCAAAACAGATAAAACTTTATCATTTTGGATATTCTCATGTAAAATACTATTAATTAACGTGTTAGTTATAATAATATCTTTTATTCTTAATAGTTTTAATACTTATATTCAACAAATTAACTCCTGCGAAACTTCAGTAAGTATTTTAAAAACAGCATTTAATAATCAAACTCAACCACCGTAATGCCTGTACCACCCAGTTCTATTTTTTCATCTTTAAATGATTTTACTAAACCATAAGTTTTTAAATAATCGCGAATTAATTGGCGTAAAATTCCGTTACCGGTTCCGTGCAGGATTTTCACTTCTTTGGCTTCAACCATTACGGCTTGGTCAAGAAACTCAGTAACGGCATGCAAAGCCTCTTCGGCACGCTTGCCGCGAACATCCAAATTATGAGAAAATTTTATTTTTGCCTTACGCACATCATAATTTGTGGCTAATGATTTTGGTTTTGAAGCCTGCTTTTTGTAAGCATTATTACTGATTTTTCTGATTTTATCTTTACTTAGGTACATTTGCATATTGCCTAAAGAAACCAGATATTTGTTGCCCTTAATTTCAAGCACTTCACCCACACCACCGGTTGCTAATTGTACTTTATCACCTACGGTGATATTGGTATCAACAGGCTTTTCCTTCTTTTCTTTTGGGGCTTTGTTTTTTTGCTTGTTTTTTAATTTCTCAACTTTTTTCGATAAATATTTTTCTTCATTCTTAAAACGTTCGCGTGTGTTTTCTTTTAAATTTTCCAGTTTTTGACGTGCTTGTTTAATTTTTTCTTTATCAGCGTTGGCTTTTTTAATATCAAAAATTGCATTTTCAACGGTTTTGTTTATTCCCGAAAGTATTTTTTCCGCAGTTTGTTTGGCTTCGCTGATGATTTCTTTCCGGCGTTTTTGAACCGCCTCGGCTTCCTGTTCGTATTTTTTCAGAATGCCTTCCAGTTTTATTTCTTTATTTTGCAGTTTTTTATTTAAATCGTTCAGGCGTTTACGTTCTTGTTCAATTTTTTTCAGATTTTTATCAAAATCAATATGCTCTTTACCGATAATTTGTTCGGCTTTTTGAATAATTTCATTGGGCAAACCGATATTTTTTGCAATTTCAAAAGCATATGAACTCCCCGGACGACCAATTTCTAACCGATACAAAGCTTTCATATTATCTGTATCGAAAAGCATGGCTCCGTTTACAATAGCTTGATTGGCTGTTGCAAAATGCTTTAAGTTGCCATAATGTGTGGTGATTAAGCCAAAAGTTTTCTTTTTCAACAAACGGTCCAAAATTGCTTCGGCAATAGCTCCTCCCAAAGCAGGCTCTGTACCTGAGCCAAACTCATCAATCAGTATCATTGAGTTTTCATCAGCATTATCTACAAATGCTTTCATATTTTTCAGATGCGAACTGTATGTACTCAAATCATCCTCAATAGACTGCTCATCGCCAATATCTATAAAAAGGCGCTCAAAAATCGTAAAAACAGAATTTCCTGCTACGGGCACAGGCAAACCGCATTGGAGCATATATTGCAGCAAACCTACGGTTTTTAAACAAACCGATTTACCGCCTGCATTAGGTCCTGAAATCAATACAATGCGCTGATTCTCATTAAAGTAAATATTCAGTGGTACAACTTCTCTATTTTCTTTTCTAAGCGAAAGATAAAGCAAAGGGTGCCTTGCCGATTGAACTTTAATTTGCTTTTTTCTGCTCAGTTTCGGAACAATAGCCTCAATTTCGACTGAAAAAAGGGCTTTTGCACGAATAAAGTCTATTTCAGCAAGAAAATCAAAACCTAAAAGCAAATCATCAGCATACGGACGAATATCTTCGGTTACTTTTTTTAAAATTCGGATTATTTCACGCCTTTCGGCAAATTCCAGCTCACGGATTTCGTTATTATGCTCCACTATTTCAATGGGTTCCACAAAAGATGTTTTTCCGGTGGCTGATTCATCCGTCACTATGCCTTTTATTTTACGCTTGTTGCTTGCCGGAACGGGAATAAGCATTTTGCCGTTGCGCATGGTCAGATTTGTATCTTTTTCAATATAACCGCTTTGTTTTGCACGTTGCAAAATTCCGTGCATAATTTTTGAAACGGACGACTGCCTTGCAGCTAAGTTTGAACGAATGTTTGCCAGTTCGGACGATGCTTTATCTCTTATTTTTCCCTGTTTATCAATTATTTGGTTAATTCGTGAAATAATGTATGGATACAGAGGCAGGTTTCCGGCAAGTTTTTTCAGTTCAGGATATTTATCTTCCTCCGTTTTTTTTAAAAAAGAATGAATGGCTTTAATTTCTTCCAGGGCACGCTTTAAATCAAAAAGCTCTTGCAATTCAAAAAATGCACCTTCTACCTCCAATTTATTTAAAGCTTCGCGTAAATCAAAAAAGTGCTGTACAGGAAATTCATCGTCCGAACGAATAATCTGTAAAAATTCATCAACAAATTCCAGTTTTTGTTTAATAGCCTGAAAATCCCGTATAAACAAAATTTTATCTACTTTGCTTTTGCCAAGCGTACTTAAACATCGGGCTTTTAATAAAGTTCTTATATTATCAAAACCTGTTTTTTCTTCAAAATTATCGGGAAATATCATAGTAAACATATTGTTTGGCGCAAAAATAGTTATAATATTC
>JALWNR010000559.1 GCA_027083715.1 Bacteroidales bacterium | reverse complement strand
AATGGAAATTCCTATGTTGCCGGATAAATTGGCAATTAATGAAGCTTTAAACAAAATAAACGCTGTTGAAATTGTTGAAAGCAGTTCAAATTATCAAGTAAAATATAGTGATTTGGATGTAAATTACCATGTAAACAATACACAATATATTAAAATCTTTTTAGATGCCATTCCTTTTGAAAGAATGAAAACTAAAAAAATTAAAAGCATGGAAATAAATTATCTGTCCGAATCTTCCATAGGTGATGAATTAGAAATATTAACAGGCACCGGCAAAAATCAAGGGGATAAAATCATCATTCAAGAGATGCAAAGATTGCATGACCGGAAAATAATTTGCAGGGCAAAAACAGAATGGTTTTAATTAAAATTTCAGAAAATTGAAAATAACATTTTTAGGAACGGGAACATCGCAAGGCGTACCGGTAATTGGTTGCAAATGTGAAACATGTACCTCTGATGACATGCACGATAAACGCTTGCGTTCAAGTATATTGATTGAAGTGGAACACAAAATATTTGTAATTGATACAGGTCCTGATTTCAGACAACAAATGCTGCGTGAGCAGGTAAGAGATATTACCGCAATACTTTTTACTCACGAGCATAAAGATCATATTGCCGGATTGGACGATATACGTGCATTTAATTACATTCACAAACGCGCCATGGAAGTTTATGCCGATGAACGCGTTGAAAAAGCATTGCGCAGAGAATATGCTTATGTTTTTGCAGAAGACAAATATCCGGGTATTCCGCAAATGAATGTTCATACCATTGAAAACAAAGACTTTTATATCGAAGATATAAAAATAACTCCTATTCGCTTAATGCATTACAAGCTGCCGATTTTCGGTTTTCGTATAAAAGATTTTACTTATCTAACCGATACAAATTATATTGCACCCGAAGAAAAAGAAAAAATTAAAGGTACAAAAGTTTTGGTTGTTAATGCATTACGAAAGAAAAAACACATTTCGCATTTTAATTTGGAAGAGGCACTGGAATTAATCGCCGAAATAAAACCCGAACGAGCATACTTAACCCATGTAAGTCATTTAATGGGCAAACAGGCTGATGTGGAGAAAGAACTGCCCCAAAATGTATTTTTTGCTTATGATGGTTTGATGTTGGAAATTTATTAACAATTCTGTTATCAACCTATATCAGGAAAAGACAATAAAACCATTTATCCTTAAATCCGCAGGTATGTTTATAACGATAGTCCAAAATGTGCGTCAGTATTGGTGTAGCGCAGAAAAAAGCAACGCAGGCGTATCACTTGATACGGTGAGTAGGCTTTTTCGAGCATTGCCAATAATGACGTGCAGTTTGGATTTGCAGTAAAAGATACTTGCGGATTTAAGGTTTATCAAAATTGATTGCAGTATCCATGTATTTTTTGTATATTCATCAACAAAAATTATCGGTATATAAAGTTTGTATCGCATGAAGCAAAAAGAAATACAGTTAGCTGATTATCAAGAGAAAAAACCTTATGAACAAGAATTGGAAGAGATAATTACCCGATTTGACCATTTTTTAAAAAACTGTGCTCGATGCCAGTTGCCCCAAAATAGGGACTTGATGTGGAAAGCATTTCATTTTGCGAATAAGGCATTTGAAAGAATCAGAAAAACACCTAATGAATACTACATTGAACACTCTTTTGAAGTAGCTAAAATCGTTACCAATGAAATAGGTTTAGGCGTAAAATCTGCAGTTTCGGCACTTTTACATGATGTTGTAGATGAAACCGAAATGCAAGCTGAAAATATTGAGCAAAACTTTGGATCTAAAATTGCTTCAATACTCAATGGATTATCTAAAATTAGAGAAGTACTTGATAGTCAAGATGTAGTTCAAGCAGAAGCCTTTCGTAAAATATTGCTTACCTTATCAGATGATATTCGAGTGATATTTATAAAGATTGCCGACAGACTACACCATATGAGGACAATTCAAGACTACCCGAAACACAAACAAATAAAAACTGTTACAGAATCACTATATGTATATGCACCACTGGCACACAGGTTAGGATTGTACAATATTAAAACAGAGCTGGAAGACCTTTGTTTAAAATATAAACATCCTGAAATATATTACGAAATTGAAAATAAAATATCAGGTAGCGAAAAAGAAAGAACACAATTTATAACTAATTTTGCACTGCCGATAATAAAAGAATTAAATAATCATAATATTGAATACGATATTGATGGGCGCACCAAATCGCCTTATTCAATTTGGTCAAAAATGAACAAAAAACACGTTAGTTTTGATGAAGTTTATGATTTATTTGCCATAAGAATTGTTTATGAACCCAGTTCGCCCGAAAAAGAAATTGAAGAGTGTTGGAAAATTTATTCAATAATTGCTCGCTTGTATCCACCTAAAAAAGATAGAATTAGAGATTGGATAAGTACTCCCAAGCCAAATGGTTACGAAGCTTTGCATTTAACAGTTTTAGGACCCAGAAACCGCTGGGTCGAAGTACAAATACGCTCAAAAAGAATGAATGATCAGGCTGAAATTGGTTTTGCCGCTCATTGGAAATACAAAGGAATTACCGATAAAAAAAATGAGCTTGACCTTTGGATAAAAGAAATAAAAGAGAAACTAAATAACCGGCAAGAAAGTGATCTTGATTTTTTTGACAGTTTTAAGTTAAATATCTTTTCGTCTGAGATACTTGTTTTTACACCTAAAGGAGAGATTATTAACCTACCCAGAGATGCTACTGTTTTGGATTTTGCTTTTGAAATTCATTCTGATTTGGCTTTTAAATGCATTGGAGCAAAAATAGGCAGAACTGCTGTGCCTTTAAATTACCGTCTTAGTAGTGGTGATATTGTAGAAATTTTAACATCATCAAATCAAAAACCTGCTAAAGAGTGGTATCACTTTGTTAATACAAGCAAAGCTAAAAAAGCACTTAACAAAATTTTTAAAAAAGAACGAATAAAAAATATCCGGCAAGGAAAAAAAATGATGCAATACCTAATTGCTAAAAATAATATTTTAGTAGATGCTAAAGTAATAAATAGCC
>JALWNR010000558.1 GCA_027083715.1 Bacteroidales bacterium | reverse complement strand
AAAACACATAATACGGTAACTGTTGCCGCCGCCGCAAATTTAAGCTATGCTTTGGAAGATATTAATCTGGCTTTTGAAAAGAAAACAGGTATTAAAATTCAGATGTCCACAGCCAGTTCAGGTAAATTAACTGCACAAATTCAAAATGGTGCACCTTACGAAATTTTTCTCTCTGCCAATAAAAAATACCCTAGTTATTTGTACGAAAACGGCTTTGCACTTAATAAACCTGAGAAAATTTGTAGTGGAGTTTTAGTACTTTGGACAACGAAAGGTATTAATATCGACCCAAATTTAAAAAATTTAAGTTTATTAAAAATTGAAACCATTGCTATTGCAAATCCTCAAAATGCACCTTTTGGTATGGCAGCAATAGAGTCTTTAAAATCCTTGAATATCTACAAATACTTTGAATCAAAAATTATTTACACTGAAAATGTTTCACAGATTAGTCAGTATGTTGTTAATCAAAATGCTGATATTGGTTTTACAAGTAAATCTATTGTATTAAGTACTCAACTTAAAGACAAAGGTAAGTGGATTGAGTTATCCGATACACTTCATAAACCATTGAGTGAATATGTAATTTTAACCAAAAGTGCCGAAAATAATAAAAGTGCAAAACAGTATTATCATTTTTTATTTAGTGATGAAGCACAAAATATTTTTGAAGAAAATGGATATATCGTTCTCAAAAACTAGTGTCATGTCAAAAACATGTTTATAATAATACAGGTTTTAAGAATATTTTTTGAAATAATGTTTAATTAAATCTATGAATAAACTGAAAGGTATCATAAAAGACATTCAGTCGCACGAAGGTATTTCCTTAATTGATATTGCAATTGATGAGGATGAATTTAGTTCATTAATTATTAATTCCAATATAACAGATGAGTACATTAAACTAGGGAATAATATAAATCTTTTGTTTAAAGAAACAGAAGTGTCGGTTAAAAATTATCACCCCGAGTTTCATAAAAAAAGAAAAAATAAAATTGTAACTATTGTAAAAAATATACAAAAAGGGATTATTTTAAGTGAAATACAGTTTGATTATAAACATCAAATGATTACAGCTATTATTTTGAGTCGCCATTTAAACGAATTAGACTTACATGTAAACGATAAAGCAATTGTAATCTTACGTACCCAAGAAATTCTTTTGAGTAAAACTGATTAAAAAAACAATTTTTACAATAAAATTATATACTTTAGCCCCCGAAACTAACAAGCATCCAAATTTTACCTTCCAAAAAAGCAAATACGGAACCTAATTTGCTATATGTGTTTTTTAATAGTAGAAAAAGTTTGTTAATAAAGTTTAACATTTTTTAAGAAACAGTATATTAATTTTATTTTCTGTGCTTTTTTAAAATTTGCACGGGCTGAATGAATACAAAGAGGAGATGCAGAAAGATTCAACAAATTCTGAAGCTGAAATATGCAAAGATGCGGAACTTAATCAAAAAAAGTATTTGAAAAATCAAAAACGATTACGTAAAATACTGGATTTAGTTCCTCACATGATTTTTTTAAAAGATAAAAACGGTAAAATTCTGATGGCAAATCAGGCTTGTGCCAACTTTTATAATACCACACCCAAAAAATTGGTTTATTCAAATATTAAAGATTATCATACCAATAAAAGCGAGTTAAATGCAATTTTGAAAACAGATAAAAATGTTATTGAAAATAAGCAAAGTGTTGAAATAGATGAGCTTACTTTAACCGATCATTTGGGTAATAAAAGAATTTTTAAAACCACAAAGATCCCTTTTACCGACCCTTTAAATCAAAAAACCGGTGCTCTTGGTATATCAATAGATATTACAGAACAAGAGCAAATTGAATTGCAAAAGCGTGAAATGCAGGAAAAATATCGTTTAATTGTTGAAAGAGGAAACGATGGAATAATTATTCTGCAAAACGATATAATTGTTTATTCAAACAAACAGGCTGCTAAAATTTTTGGTCAAAAAATGCAAGATTTTGTTCATAAAAACATTGCTGATTTTATTGGTCGATCAGAATTAAAGCGCCTGACAGAAACTTACTTTAAAAGCCGTACAAACAAAGAAGAAGACATGCCCTTGGAAACGGGTTTTGTTAAACCTGACGGGAATATTTGTTACATTGAACTTAAAATAAGTACTTTTTCATTAAAATCAGAAAAATCACGCTTTATTTTTATAAGAGATATAACTCGCCGAAAACTTATTGAACAGCTCCACCAGCGTGATAAGCATATTTTAGAACAAGCACAAAAAATTGTCAAATTAGGTAGTTGGGAATTAAATCTAGAAAATAAAGAGTTTTATTGTTCAGATGAAGTGTACCGTATTTTAGAAGTCCAAAATCAACAAAAAAGAGTTAAAGTAAATTGGTTAATTAATTTTGTTCCCAAAGAGGAACGCAAGGAACTTTTTAAAGCTTTTTTACATGCATACCGAAATAATGTACAATGCGAACACCAGTTTCCAATTATTACTGCAAAAGGAAATAAAAAAATAATTCAAGCACATAGCCAAATATATTCAAGCGATAAGAAAGATAAATACTTTATTGGTACTTGGTTGGATATTACTGAACGTATCCTTGCCGAAGAGCAATTAAAAAAAGCAAAGAAAAAAGCCGAAGAATCGGATCGTTTAAAATCAGCTTTTTTGGCAAATATGAGTCATGAAATTCGTACTCCTATGAATGCCATTATCGGCTTTGCCAATTTATTAAAAATACCCGATTTAGATGAACAGAACAAACTTGAATACCTGAATCATATTATTCAATCCGGTGATAATTTATTAAATTTAATTAATGACATTATTGATGTTTCAAAAATTGAAGCCGAACAACTGAAAATTGAAAAAGCTCGGGTAAATATTAATGAGCTGCTTAATCAGTTACATAGCAGATATGAAGAATTACTTACATTAAAACAACCCAACGAAATTAAATTGTATCTGGAAAAAGCCTTGTCTGGCGAAGGAATAAGCGTAGAAAGTGATCCGTATCGTTTACAGCAAGTTATTTCTAATTTGTTAAATAATGCCATTAAATTTACAAAAAACGGAAGAATTGATTTTGGATATACCCTTGAAAACAAGTATATAAAATTTTTTGTTCGAGATACAGGCTTAGGAATTCCCAAAGAAAAAGAACAATTTATTTTTACACGTTTTGGAAAGTTAGAAGACCCTGAAAGGTTTAATCAAAGCGGAACAGGTTTGGGTTTAAGCATCTCGAAAAGCCTTATTCAACTTTTGGGTGGTGATATGTGGTTGAATACCAACTATAAAAATGGAGCTGAATTCTTTTTCACCATTCCTTTAAATGAAATAAAACAAAATAAAGATACCCTCAGAAATAAAAGTAACTCAAAAACTGATGAAAATCTAAAAATTAAAGGTAAAACTATTTTAATTGCCGAAGATGAAATACTCAACTATAAACTATTGGAAACATTAGTGAAACGTACCGGTGCCGATGTGGTTTGGGCTAAAGATGGTTTACAAGCATTAGATATAGTTAAGAGCCGCAGTGATATAGATTTGGTTTTTATGGATATTAAAATGCCGAAAATGAACGGTTATGAAGCTACAAAAAAAATTAAGCAGATAAAACCTAAATTACCCGTTATTGCTCAAACAGCTTTTGCTTTTGCCGATGAAAAAAAACGTATTATCCAGTCAGGATGCGATCGGTTCCTGAAAAAACCTTTACAAAAGCAAGAGATTTATAAAGCACTGAGTGATTTTTTGAAATAGAAAATCACTTTTTCCTTGCCGGATAGTATAAAGATACTTAGCTATATCTTGAAGTCAGAGTCAATAACTACCCCGGTGCTTTAGCATCTGGCGAGGGAAGTTAAAATAAAACGGATTTAGCCTAAATTTTTTATTTACGAGAACCTGAAATAATTACCACTATATTCATTATTGCTTTATGTTTAAGATAATTACGGATTTAAGGTAGTATATAAAAAAGCAAGTTATTGGTATATTTGTCATTAGATAATTGTTTATTCGCTACCGGATACTTGGTGTTTGCATACTTGAGTGCTGCATGTTGAATATTGTTTATTGAATATTTGTAAAATTGGCTAATCATCAACAACCAACTATTTGTTAGTCAGGTTTAAAAACAAAAATAACAGGTAACAAAATTACTTTAAACTTGCGCCGGATTCATTTATCTGTACCTGTTGTTATGGTTAATAGGAACAAGTTGCAAAGCATAAAAATAAAATTATTAATATTCAAAATTTTAAGCTAAATTTGCGTGCCGAAGTACGGCAAAATTTTTACGTAACAACTATATAATTAGAACCTGTGTTCTAATAAATTAACAGTTTTTTAAATTTTATGATTATGGATAAAAAACGCGTTTACACATTTGGAAACGGAAAAGCAGAAGGTAAGTCTGAAATGAAGAACCTCTTAGGAGGTAAAGGTGCCAATCTGGCTGAAATGAACTTAATTGGTGTTCCCGTACCTCCGGGATTCACAATTACTACCGAAGTATGTACTGAATACAATGAGCTGGGCAGAGACAAAGTAGTGAAATTATTAAAAGCAGAGGTTGAAGCCGGTGTTAAAAACATAGAAAGCATAATGGGTACTGAATTTGGCTCAAAAGAAAACCCTTGCTTAGTTTCAGTTCGTTCGGGAGCAAGAGTTTCCATGCCCGGTATGATGGACACAGTTCTAAATCTTGGTTTAAATGATGATGCAGTGGAAGGTTTGGCTAAAAAAACCGGAAATGAAGCATTTGCATGGGATTCATACCGCCGTTTTGTTCAAATGTATGGCGATGTGGTTTTGGGTATGAAACCTGCATCAAAAGAAGACATTGATCCCTTTGAAGAAATATTAGACCATTATAAAGAAGCAAAAGGTGTTGAAAACGATAATCAACTTTCAGTTGATGATTTGAAAGAAATTGTTACAAAATTCAAAGAAGCCGTAAAAAAACAAACAGGACACGACTTTCCTACCGACCCATGGGAGCAACTTTGGGGTGCTGTGATGGCGGTTTTTGACAGTTGGAACACTTCACGTGCAAAATATTATCGTCAAATGAACAAAATACCGGAAGAGTGGGGAACTGCAGTAAACGTTCAGGCAATGGTATTTGGTAATATGGGCGATAATTCAGCCACAGGTGTTGCTTTTACACGCGACGCAGCAACCGGTGAAGATATTTTCAACGGTGAATACCTGATTAATGCACAGGGAGAGGATGTTGTAGCAGGTATCCGCACTCCTCAGCAAATTACCAAAGAAGGTTCTTTGCGTTGGGCTAAATTAGCTCATGTTTCGGAAGAAGAAAGAGCAAGCAAATTCCCATCATTGGAAGAAGCTATGCCTGAATTATATAAACAATTGGATGAGGTTCAGCAAAAACTGGAAGACCACTACCGTGATATGCAAGACCTTGAATTTACCATTCAGGATGGTAAATTATGGTTGCTGCAAACACGTAACGGTAAACGTACCGGTGCTGCTATGGTAAGAATTGCAATGGATATGCTTAAACAAGGTATCATTGACGAAAAAGAAGCCATTTTAAGACAAGAACCGAACAAATTAGACGAATTATTGCACCCTGTTTTCAAAAAAGAAGCGATGGCAGGAGCAAAAGTTCTGGCAAAAGGTTTACCTGCATCTCCGGGAGCAGCTACAGGTCAGGTTATTTTCTTTGCTGATGAAGCAAAAAAATATCCGAACTCACTATTGGTACGTATCGAAACTTCGCCCGAAGACCTTGAAGGAATGAACATTGCAAACGGTATTTTAACCGCTCGCGGAGGTATGACTTCTCACGCTGCCGTTGTTGCCCGCGGTATGGGTAAATGCTGTGTATCAGGTGCCGGAAGCATTAAAATTGATTACAAAACCCGCACAATGGTAATGGACGGAAAAATCATTAAAGAGGGTGATTGGATTTCATTAAACGGTAGTACCGGTGAAGTTTATGACGGTAAAATTGAAACTATTGATCCTGAGTTAAGCGGTGATTTTGGTAAATTAATGGAATTAGCCGATAAATATGCACGTATGTACGTTCGTACTAATGCAGATACTCCACACGATTCGCAAGTAGCTCGTGATTTTGGCGCAAAAGGAATCGGACTTTGCCGTACGGAACATATGTTCTTTGAAGGAGAAAAAATTATTGCAATGCGCGAAATGATTTTAGCAGATGATGAAGCAGGTCGTCGCGAAGCACTTGCCAAATTACTACCAATTCAGCGTAAAGATTTTGAAGGTATTTTTGAAGCAATGCAAGACCTTCCTGTAACGGTTCGTTTATTGGATCCGCCTTTGCATGAGTTTGTTCCTCATGACGAAAAAGGTCAGCAGGAAATGGCTGATGTAATGGGGGTTAGTGTTGATGTAATCAAGCAAAAAGTTGAAGATTTATCAGAATTTAACCCGATGCTTGGTCATCGTGGTTGCCGTTTAGGTAATACTTATCCTGAAATTACCGAAATGCAGGCACGTGCTATTTTGGAGGCTGCTCTGAACCTGAAACAAAAAGGAATTAGTGCACATCCTGAAATTATGATTCCTTTAACAGGAACATTAGCCGAAATGAAAATGCAGGAAAAGATTGTTCGTGAAACTGCCGATAAATTATTTGAAGAAAGAGGTGATAAAATTGACTATCTGGTAGGCACAATGATTGAAATTCCGCGTGCTGCACTTACAGCCGATCAAATTGCACAATCAGCAGAGTTCTTCTCATTTGGTACCAACGACCTTACTCAAATGACTTTCGGATACTCTCGTGATGATGCCGGTAAATTCTTACCGATTTACATTGAGAAAGGTATCCTGAAACACGATCCGTTTGAAGTATTGGATCAGGAAGGTGTTGGACAGTTGGTTGAAATGGCTGTTAAAAAGGGACAGCAAACACGTCCTGATATTAAATTAGGTATTTGTGGTGAGCACGGCGGTGAGCCTTCATCAGTAGAGTTTTGCCATCGTGCGGGACTACACTATGTAAGTTGTTCTCCTTATCGTGTGCCGATTGCACGCCTTGCTGCTGCACAAGCTGCTTTAAGATAAGATTGTTTAATTGAATAGTTTTTAAAAAGCTTGTTGGAATTTCCGACAAGCTTTTTTAATTGTGGAAAATATTAATTTCGTACCGGCATTAATGAATGCTTATAAATAATTAATTCTACTATAATATCTTTTAACTACCATTTATTTTATAATTTTACGACACATTCCAAAAACAAAAATAAGTTGAAAGTTATCATTAAAATAAGAAAGCACACAATACTGCTTATTATATTAATAGTAAGTGAACTATTTTCTGTTTACGGACAAAACACAACAATTGACAGCCTCAAAAACTTATTAATTCAAAATCAGGAAAGAGATACCAACAGAGTAGTTTTATTAAATAACATTGCTTACAAACTGTATTATATTAAACCGGAACAATCTTTAAAATATGCTCAGGAAGCTCTGAGTTTAGCCGAAAGTTTAAATTTTATATCAGGAAAAGCCGAAAGTTTACGAATTATTGGAGTTTATTATAAAGTAAAAGGATATTATACTCAAGCAATGAAATACTACTTTCAAGCTCTGAAAATTTCTGAAAAAACGAGTAATAAAAAAAGTATCAGTAAAGTACTTAATAATATTGGTATTTTATATAAAGCTCAAGACGACTATAAAAATGCATTCAAATATACCCAAAAATCATTAAAAGTTAATAGAGAAATTAATTATAAAAGAGGTATAGCAAGTAATTTAACAAATCTTGGTATTTTAAACGCAAAATTAGAAAAATCAGACAAAGCTCTAAAATATCATCATGAAGCTTTAGCTCTTTATAAACAAATAGACTATAAATTAGGTATTGCTAATTCATACATAAACATTGGAGAAGTTTACCTTAATACAGGACATTATACAAAAGCATTAAACTATTTTAAAAAAGCATTAAATTATAACAAGAAAATTGATTATAAATTAGGGGTTTGTATTTCATACAAAGATTTAGGGATATGTTATTTTGAAACGAAATATTATTCCAGAGCATTAAATAATGCAGTAAAAGGAATGAAGGAAGCTAAGCAATATAATTTTTTAACTGTGCAAAAAGATATTTACAAACTTTTATCAAATATTTATAAAGAAACAAACAATTATAAAAAAGCCTACCAAAATTATGTTTTATACAAGAAATTGAATGACAGTATTTTTAGTGCTAAAAACTTATCCAGAATAGCTACTATGGAATATCAGTATAACTATGATAAAGAAAAGCAAGCAGATATGTTGTTACAACAAAAAAAGGAGGCTGTTCAAAGAGAAGAAGCCAAAAGGCAAAGAATGATTCGTAATTTATTTGTTTTGGGATTTATTGTTGCTGCTGTTTTTGGACTAGTTATTTTATACGGTTTTTTGCAAAAACAAAAAGCAAATAAAATTCTTACCCGGCAAAAAAAAGAAATTGAGACAAAAAACAGTGAACTGCATTTACAAAATGAACAAATAAATGCAATGAACACTACTCTTGATGAACAAAAAGAACAATTAAAACAAAGCAATATAGAATTAATAAAAAAACAAGATGCAATACTTAATCAATCAGAAGAGCTGAAAACCTTGTCATATAAGTTAAAAAAATTAAACCAAAATCTTGAAGAAAAGGTTAAAAACAGAACAGCAGAACTTGAAGTTGCATTAAAAAAAGCAGAAGAAAGCAGAAACCTAATCACGGCATTTTTAGAGAATATGTCGCATGAAATTCGTACACCGATGAATGCCATATCGGGTTTTGCACAATTACTTTCCGAGCATAAATCTGCTGACAAAACAATTTCGCAATATGCTAATATTATAAGTAAAAACACTGATGATTTAATTGAGTTTATTGAAAACATTATGGATGCATCAAAATTGCAAGCAGATCAATATGTTTTTTTAGAAACTCTGTTTGATTTAAATTTAGTATTTCATTCGGCTTTTGATAAGTTGGTTAATCATAAGAAACTAAAAGCTGAAAAAGTTAATTGTGTTCTTAATTTACCCTTTAACGATGGATTATTTATTCTTTCGGATTTTAAAGCTTTTATGTATATTGTTTATAATTTATTTGAAAACGCCTTAAAATATACAGAAAAAGGAAAAGTAGAAATTGGTTATAAATTAACAAAAACAAACGGAAATACTCAAATTGAAAACAGAAAATTTAAGATTGGCAATAATGACAGTGATTTTGAACTGGTTATTTTTATAAAAGATACTGGAATTGGAATTGATCAAAAAGAGTATAATATAATTTTTGATTTTTTCAGGAAATTAGAAAAAAGTACGGAACGATTATACCGCGGTACAGGTTTGGGTTTAGCAATTGTTAATAAAGTGGTAAATAAATTAGGTGCTTCAATCGATATTAAAAGTAAAACTAACTTAGGAACCCAAATATTTGTTAAAATACCGTTAATTATATTACCTTAAATCCGCAAGTATCTTTTACTGCAAATTTGAAAATCCTGTGCCAAACTTGATTCGGTAAAGCCATTAGCAAACTTGAAGTTCTGACGCACAGAATTGAAGCGTAGTGTAAATCACGAACACCTTATAAAATACATTATTTGTGAGCTAAATCTGATACAAGGCTTAATTGGGAGGGTTGCTGAGCTATGAATTGGGAACGTCCAAAAATTCAAACGTAAAGCCCACAAAAGTAAATCAGGCAGGATAAAGAAAAGTTTATTATCTTATCCCGAGAGACCTTATAAGCAGTTGCAACAGTAACAAACCGAGCAGCGACAATCGGCGAAAGCTTATAAGAAGTCAGCAGAGCTCATAGTAGTTCTGTTTTTTTGCAGGACGAAGGACTGAATTAGTTAATATAAGGAGCAGTCAGTAATAATTTTCATTTATGAAGCACTGGCAAGAAATATCGTATCAGCTTGATTTGTTTGTAGAACACAAGCAGAATGATATTCACTTTTTCGACAATCGTAAGAACGTAAACCAAGCAAAAGAGATAAAAGAGGGGCAATTAAACGAAGAAGGAGGACAAGGACGAGCTTTAACATCAAATTTGATGGCAAAATTTGTTTAATTTGTCATTAAATTACGAAAAGTTAAACTATTAACTGAAACCGCCACGTGCGAAAGCATGCGTGGTGGTGTGAGAGGGCAAGGGAGTAATCCCTCTACCTACTCAATTTTATTTTCAAGTTCAGCTTGTTTTTCTTCTACCAGTTGTTCAATCGGCACACCATCGATATACACACCTGCAAGCGTAGCTTTACCGTTTTTAACAAATATCGAAGCAAAAGCGGTTTTTTTATCACGTATGTCTCTGTAAATATCCTCTGCCAGAGCCGCTTTGCTTTCTTCCATATAGTATTTATTAAAAGGATAATCAATTATCAGAAGCGAATCATAAGTATTTATATAGGCAACATTTGCTTCTATAAAATCCTGTTCTCCTATAGGAGGTATCTCCTGTACCGATAGTATTTGTGCATAACCTTCTTTATCTTTGGTCAATAAAACATACACGGTTTCTCCGCTTTTCTTTTTTTCAATATCTGATACGGGGAAGCTGTTTTGCTCAAAATAAAGCATAATGTATTTGCCTTTAAACGGGTCGTTGGGATCAACAGGACGTAATCTGAATAAAAATTCATTTCCTTGCCGGATATTTTGTTCGCTGTCGAAAATCATTTTTGCGGGTACAAATATTTGTGCAAAGGCTGTTAAAACAAATATCAGGATTATTATTTTTTGTTTGCTCATGATTTTAAATTAAAAATTAAGAAAATTTATTATGTAGCGTCTCTGTCTTGCTTTCTTTTTTTAATCATCCAATAATTTGCAGTAAAAAAGCTAGCGCCAAGAACAATGAATACTACACCACGTAAAACAAAACTCAGGTCTGTAGCAAAAAATCTTCCGGTAATCAAAGTCATTAATATCAATAAGCCAAAATTAAGTACTCCCAGATGGTTTTCTTTTGCTCCTTTTCTGATGGTTAATACGCCAATTGCCAAAACATAAATATTCATCAATGCAATTGCAAACGCGGAGTACAAACCAACAATAAAGGCAAAGATAAATAAGACAAACATTACCGATAATGGCTGAATCTCCTGATAAGTACGATTTTTATATTGCTGATATAAAAGTATTGCGGCTGCAATACTTAAAATTAGGGCAGCCCAAAACTCAGGTGTAACAACTAATTCACCGATAAAATATTCCTTGTTCCATAAATGATCCCACGCCCATTTAAAACTTAATGTGAGTGATAAAACTACCGTTCCTAATGAACCGATAATTTTATAAGCATTATTTCTTAATTTCTGCTTTGCAAATAAATCAAAACTGCCAATCATATAAAATAATCCGAAAAGGCTAAAATAGGCAATGTACATTAATTCTTCCATTTGTCCTGCGAGCGCACCCAAACCATACATTACAGAGATACTGTATGCCCAGTTGTGAAATACGGTAAAATTACTTTCTGCTTGTTTTTTTAGTAAATTGTAATAAAAAGGAAACACTGCTGCCAAAAGTAACCAGTAAAAGTATTTTTCATATCCTCCGATACCTGGTTCGTACGAAGTAAATGCATAAGCGGTTATGGTAATAATATAAAACAGGGAAACCAAAGATGAACGTAAAACATAAACCAGCGGCAGACAAAGTAATACCCAACTGAGCAAAAAACTACTCAAGCTGCCTTCTATATTGTAAATCTGGCTTACCAGTGAAATGCTTGAAGCTACTGCAAAAAACAAAAAAGTACCCGTACCCTCGCGCCAAGCAAGGCTGTCCGGTTTTTTTAATATGGTTAACAGCCCGAATGCCTGACCTGCCAGCAAAGGAAGGAATGCAAAAAAAGTTTTCGTTGGTATGGAAAGCTCATCCCAGTTGTGCGCAAGAATTAAAATAATTCCCATGCCCACCAGCAGCGCACCTAAAATACCAAAAACAATAAAAATCCGATTGGGTGATTGCTTTTTCTTATCTTTATAGTACAGGGTTATTTTGTTTGCAGTTTCCTGTGTAAGAATACCGGCTTTGATCAGTTCTGGAAGGTCTTTTTGAATACTCATTGTTCGTTTTAATAATGATGTGTGTAAACAAATATACAATAATATTTTAATAAACAAATAACAGCTGCAAGTCAGGATACTATACTAGGATAAACTGTGCTGTAAGAAAACCATATAAATACTGAATATTTTAGCCTTGTAGAGGCTTCATGTAGATAGAAGCTGTTGAAATACAATTTATACCGATTACGTTTTCAATATAGTAGAAATAAACGATAGTGAAATTTCTACTATTTTCAAGCAGTATCGACAATTAGCCATTCTAAAACATAAAATAGTCTTTGGACTATTTTATACTAAGAATTGGTATTATCGCACTCCATACGGAGTGTAATAATCCTTTAAAATATCTTTCTATGGATATTGTCTACCGCTGGCAGATTCCTATATTTGCAATACTTCTTTTTGTAAGTTATTGTTAATTAGTTGTTTGTGTTTTTTAAGGAGGTGTTAAATAAAGAGTAGTGTGAGTGTTGCATATTTATCTTTCCGTTAATTTGGAGTTTTAGTTGGGCTAAATTCATTAATAT
>JALWNR010000557.1:2355-3063 GCA_027083715.1 Bacteroidales bacterium | reverse complement strand
TCATTTATCATAGTAATTTATTAGTTTTCTGGGTTCAGTCTATATTATGCACAACGGTTAGTGTATGAGTAGTGGCGACTAAACACACACTAACTTTTCATTTTAGCACAAATATACAAAAAATGCACAAATTTTGATGTTTGCTATTACTCGCCATTACTTATACACAATGTTACCTGCTGGCGTCTCATTTTCCGTTCTGCTGATAGCGTTGGCAAGACATACTTATTGACAAGTTTGGGCTTGGGCGGTTGGTTTATGCGACTTGGCAATGTGTATGGCTTATGCGTTGGCTTGTATATTCATTTTCTGTTTTTAAAATACAATTTTAACATCTTCTTTATAATTTTGCAATGTTCCATTTAAACTGGCTGTCCAACCGTCAATAAACATTTTTCCACCTTTTTTAAGTATATCTGCATAATCATCACTTGTCAGTTTTTCACTGTTGGTAATGTAAAAGTTATTACCGATTTTGTAAATGCTATCTTCTTTAACTTCTTCCGGAACTTGTGTTGGTTCGTCTAAACCAACGGTAAATATCATATTATAGATGCGACTAATAGTATCAGTTTGTATATCCGGAAAAACAATTTGTCCGTTTTCATCTACCTCTAATTTTGGTGCCTCAATACTGTCGAACACTTTAATACCAATATCCGGCTTTTGCTTTTTGTTTTCTTCAAATAATCCTGCTTTTTTATTTTT
>JALWNR010000557.1:0-2345 GCA_027083715.1 Bacteroidales bacterium | reverse complement strand
AGAGATAAAAGAGATGTTTAAAAATTTCATCTTTGATTTTTTCGCCTGCCCGTTTTATGCGTTCTATTGTGATACTTGAAATTACGGGTGGCAGTTCGTTATCTATGCAAAATTTGTAAGCGGGTTTGTCTTCTTTTATAGGTTCGTCTATTTGGCATAAAATAAATTTACGCTTCCCACCGTCTTTCGCATTAAGACGCATCACTGCTTCACCTGTTGTGCCACTACCTGCGAAAAAGTCAAGAATAATAGAATTACTACCTGAAACAATATTTATCAGTTTATAAATAAAGTATACGTCTTTCGGATTGTCAAATAAACCACCCAAATCTAAATTTTCTAAATATTTACTACCCCTTTTATTATCTAAAAATAATGATGGTATTTTCTCAAATGTTGCTTTTTTTATTTGTGGGTTAAATCTATCATTTTCGAAATAAATCTCTTCAATTATACCATTAATTTTTGCTTTTGTCGGTTGACAATTGTTATTAAAAAAATTTCGCATATCATTCGAACTACGCCATTTTGCTTTTAATCTTACTTCATTGATAAGGGTCTCATCTTTAACAATGATTGGGTCTAAATTTTCGATATTTTCACTACTTCCAGCAATCTTTCTTGTTTCTTCATAAGTGCCATCAGCAATACCATAGCATTTTAATCCTTTTGGGAAAGTTATTATAGGCATTGTCTGATTTCCATTACCTACTGTTCCACGTGATATAGTATATTTTGGGATGCCAGTTACTTTAAAATTGGATGAATTTTTTGTATAGCAATGTAAATATTCGTGCTTTTGTATTGTATTCTCTGTTGCTATTTCACTTGCACGATTTACAACCATAGTTGAAAGAAAATTCTCTTCCTCAAATACATCATCACAAAGCAATTTGAGATTTGCTTGTTCGTTATCATCAATACTTATAAAAATAACACCATCTTTACTTAATAAATCCCTTGCCAACAATAAGCGCGGATACATAAACGAGAGCCAACCGTTATGACTTTTTTTTTTTTTTTTTCTAAAATAGATACTTTTAAAATCGTCTGCACTTAAATTTTCCCAACTCAACACTTCTGCTTCTTCTTTGTTAAATTTATCGGGATATACAAATTCATCTTTGTCGGTATTATAAGGCGGGTCTATGTAAATCATTTTAATTTTACCGCTGTAATGGTTTTTAAGTATTTTCAAACTATCGAGATTATCACCTTTTAATATCAGATTTTGTGTAGTATCAATGTTTTTGCTCATCCCGGTATTAAGACGCAATTCTTTATCGGTCTTTTGGGCATACTTGGCACGTGCAAAGTTTCTGCCAACAAAATTAAGTCCATAACCGTTTACCTTGTCATCAACGGGTAAACCTGCAATGGCTTTTAGCTCGTTTAGATCGATTTCGTTATCCTTAATTATGCTTGGAAAGTTTTCTTTTAGGAAACTCAATAATTTATTATCATTGTTTTCGGTTCCCATAACTGTATATCCTGCTTTAATAAATTCTTCTTTATTCATTTTATTCGCCTTTTATCAATGTTGCTAATTGCGTTCTGTTAATACGTTCTTTAAATGATACTTTAAAATTTTTATCTTTATAATACTCCCTTAATGCTTCAAAATATTTTTTAGCAAAGTCAATTTTTGCTTTTTCATCTACCGGTATTTTTGTTGATGATTCATAACCTTTGGCTTCTACAACAAGAAAAATTTTGTTTCCTTCCGCACTTTTAATTGCATAACAAAAGTCAGGGCTGTAATCTCCCAAAGGTGTTTTAATTTTTAAGCGTGGCAATTTGCCGAAAATTTCAATGCTATCAATGTCAGGGTCTTGTTCAACAATCTCCAATTCAAAATCACTATCGTATTCAATTACTTCTTCAAATACCCATTTGTTTTTTAGTGAAAAGTCACTTACTATATCTTTTTGATACTTACCGACACTTCCCGTATCGAGATAGGTTTTTCCTTTTTCGGTTTTAAATACATTTGGTAAAGCTTTTCCGTCAATCCCATCATACCTGATGTTTGCTTTGAGCATTGCAATTAAATTATTATTGATTATTTCAGTAATTTCCCTTTGTGCTTGCTCGGTATTGTTTGCAAGCATTTTCTTTTTGAAGTCATCACTCAAAGTGTTAAAAATTTTAACTACAAACGAAATGGGTGTTTTCGTGTTGTTTGATAAATTACGAACTAATTCCAAATAATCAACTTTGCTTTTGTAGGAAATCGTTTCTTTTAGTTCTTTGGTAATTGCATCATCTTTATCAAGTTTATTTATATTGAGTTCGGCACGAATAGTCTGCAACAAAATTTTCTCAATATTTACAGCTTCTATTTC
>JALWNR010000556.1 GCA_027083715.1 Bacteroidales bacterium | reverse complement strand
AATTAGTTTATTTAAAGAGAAAAATACCGAACAAAAAAAATCCTTACTGGCAGAATCAGGACAAAAATCTAACCAGTTATTAACCGATACCTTGTTATTGAGAAAGGAAAACCTTCGTTCAGGGGGTTTTCCTTCATTAAAAGACAACAAAAGATTGTCTGCATGGTCTTTTGGAACAAAGTTTTCACCGATATTTTCGGTAGAAGAAGCTGCTTCTGATGCCAGCCAACAAACACAAAGTACTAAGTCTGAAATAGATCAAGGTATAAATATTGACCTTGATGAGAAAGCTGCAACCTCATTTACCGGAGGAATTAACGTTAATTATCAGTTAAGTAATAGAATTAGTATTGAGTCAGGGATTTTTTATTTGAATAAAAAACAGAGTGCAGATAATTTAATTGCCACCCATGATGCAGAATTTGGTAATGGAGATTTTGTTGTTCATGCACCCGGACAATCCATAGATTTACAGAATATTGGTGATGCCTATATTATTAAACAAAGCTATTCAACCAGTTATTATAACCTAAATGCTAGTTTTATAGCGAATGCAGAATATATTGAACTTCCTCTGATTATCCGCTATAAATTAGTAAATCAAAAACTTGGTTTAGATGTTCTGAGCGGAGTTTCTACAAATTTTTTAGTAGGTAATAATTCGTACATTATTTCCGGTGATAATAAACTTTGGGCAGATAATAGTGATTTAAGTTCTGTCCTTTATGGAGCAACTGTTGGGTTGGGAATAAATTATCGGTTTTATCAAAATTTTTCGTTCAATTTAGAGCCTACATTTAAGTACTCCTTTTTACCTGAAAATTCAATCTTTAGAAAATATCCTTATAGCTTTGCTGTTTTTGCAGGGTTTAGCTACCGCTTTAAATAAATGCTTTGATACTTCTTTAACAAAGATATTTCTGGATTTATAACTCTTTATTTTGCTAAATTAATTCTAAGTATAACATCTTTAGATGTTGTACTTTTTTATTTCTACAACTATTCTATCAAAACAATTTAACATTTTTTAATCTTTATTAACACAATTTAAACTTAATTAACTTTTATTAACAAAGTAGTTATGAATACATTAGTATATTCGCGGCATAAAATTTTACATTTATTTTAAACATTAATCGGGGATAAATATGAATTATTTTTAACTCCGTTTTATTTGTAAAAGAGTAATTTCAACAATTTACTGTATGAAAGATTTTGATTTTAAAAATAAAAAAATGACAGAATATACACTTGAAGAATTGATTATTTCATTACAGGAAAGAGCAGAAGATATTGAAGATAGAAATTGTACAGACAAAAAATGGATTAAGGAAAACTTAATTTTTGCTCTGGATATTATCCATATTTATGATGTTGGAGATGAAGAATTCTTCATCTTGATTGAAAGAATGAATGGTTTAGACAAAGCCGAAGCTGATCATTTTTTAAAATTATATGAGAAAATAAAAACTGAGAAAAAAAAGGGGAATGTACAATAGTATAAGTATTACAAACTTTCAAAATATTTGTCAGGAAAATTTACTAAATACAGTTTCTCGGTTGCACGTGTAAATGCAGTGTAAAGCCAACGTAAATACTCTATATTTATCATATCTTCTGTTAGATATCCTTGATCAAGGAAAACTACTTTCCACTGTCCTCCTTGAGCCTTGTGGCAAGTTATTGCATACGAAAATTTTACTTGCAAGGCATTAAAATAAGGATCTTCTTTTATCTTTTTTATGCGATCTTTTTTCAGAGGAACATCTGCATAATCTTCCATTACCGCATTAAATAACTTTTTATTATCATTCATTGTCAGTGCGGCACTTTCAATATCCAAAGTATCCAAAATTATTTTCACTTTAATTTCAATGTCTTGATAATCAATTAAACGCAAACTAACATCAGCAAATTGAAAACCATATAAATCTTGATATCCATGTATTCGGACTACTTCAACAATATCACCATTTGCCAAAAAATCTATTTCTTTAATTTTTTCGCACCAGAAATAATTATTTTTTACTATCATTAATAAATCGCCTTCGCTTAATTTGCTTTCACGATATAAAACAGCATTACGGATACCTTCGTTGTATTTATTAGCACGCTTATTTGAACGGTTAATAACAATAACATCATCCATTCCAAATTTATCATATGCACTCGATATTGCTTCGATCAAATCAGCACCGCTCATACGTTCAGTATCTTCGTTTTCAAGATGAAAAACCGGAAAACCGGAAAATGAACCGGGTAAGGCAATTAATGAACGTAAATAATTTGCATTGGAAAGAATTGAAGATTCTTGAGCCTGACGAATTACTTCTGTAAGTTCAATTTCGTCCACTTCCAAATTATAAAATTCTAGTTCAGATGTATCCAAGGCAGGACTTTTAGCAATTCCTACGGGTGGTAATTGGGCTGTATCACCAATTAATATTAGTCGGCAATTATTTCCATTATACACATACTCAATCAAATCATCAAGAAGTCTGCCACTACCAAAAACAGAGCCGTCAAATGAAGTATTATTAATCATTGAAGCCTCATCGACAATAAATAATGTGTCTTTATGCAAATTGCGGTCTAGGCTAAAACTGCCAAAGCCGTCAGATGCAGATTTTTGACGATATATTTTTTTATGAATTGTAAAAGCAGGATAGCCCGAATAATAACTAAATACTTTTGCTGCACGTCCGGTAGGAGCTAAAAGGATGCTATTGATTTTTAGCTTTCTCAAACTTTTAACTACCGCACTTACCGATGATGTTTTTCCGGTACCTGCATATCCTTTTAATAAAAAAATACGATTGTTTTGCGGATTAAAAATGAATTCTGCCAATTTATCAAACAACAATCTTTGATCTTCAGTTAGTTCGTATTTTAATTCTTCTTTAAAAGATTTGATTAAATGTTCTTTTATCATTTAAATAAAATTAAGTCATTCACATAAGATGTTGATTACAAGGTGATTACAATATGCGATATCCTGTAAATAAATATAAATTATAAAATTTCATGCTGTACAGGCTAGAGTAGTTATTTTTTTTTTATTTTTTTT
>JALWNR010000555.1 GCA_027083715.1 Bacteroidales bacterium | reverse complement strand
CAATACTGACGCACATTTTGGATTATCGTTACAAACATACCTGCGGATTTAAGGTAATATACAAAAAAAGACTTAAATATCTTAAATTTTTATTAATATTTCAGCCTCTTTATTTATTTCACTTTTGAGTTTAACCTCTGCACTAAAAATATCAATCTATTAATAATTAATAACTTATAATTAGAATAATGTTTAAATATTACTTAATTACTTGCATCAAATCAATACAATTATTATTAAAAAACAACTCCTTTTATTCTAAACCATAACCCAACATTTATAATGGTTTAGCACAAAATCAAAAAGAGACGGAATTATTTATTTACCGGTAAATAAAATTTAAAAGTACTTCCTCCTGTTTTATTATTTTCAATAATCATTTTTTGATTGTGTTTATTCAAAAAATCAATACAGATATTAATTCCCAATCCGGAACCTTTTTCTTTGTCGGTGCCCATAGTTGAGAAAATATCCCCCCCCTTAAGAATACGTTTTATGATTTCTTCGGAAATACCAATACCTGTATCTGAAACCGATATTTCAGCTAAAAAAGTACCGTTTTTTTCTACGGCTTCTACCAAATTTGTAGCTACCGTTATTTTTCCATTGTGTGGTGTAAATTTAATGGCATTTGAAATTAGGTTTCTTAAAACAGTAGTTATCATAAGCCTGTCAGCATATACTTTTCCGGAATAATCAAGTTTTTTTATTAACTGAATATCTTTATTTTTAGCCATTCCGGCAACTAAACTAAAACTTTCATCAACAGGTTGAGAAATAGGAAATATATCTTGTTTAAATTCAATTTTTCCTCTCTGGCTTCTTGCCCACAATAAAAGGTTATCAAGTAAATTATAGGCTGAGCCGAGGCTTTCTTGCATGGTTCTTAAAATAATCCTTAACTGTTTGGTACTGGTCATTTCAGGATTTTCAAGTAATAAATCTAAAAATGACTTTATCGTACCCACAGGTCCGCGCAAATCATGACCAATTATTGACAACATTTTGTCCTTTGCTTTATTCACATATTGCAATTCATTTTTTTGTTTGTTTATCTCCTCATATATTTTGGCATTTTCAATAGCTACACCCAAATAAACAGACAAACTTTTTAACATATTTACATGATAATCCGAATATGCGTTTTTTCGATAACTTTGTACCGTTACCACGCCAATTGTCTTGTTTTTAGTCTTAATTGGCAAAATAATTATAGAAGAAACAGCTTGTAACAAATTTGAACTTGGAAAAATAATTTTATCGTGTACTAATTCTTTTTGTGCATCGTGTATAATAATATCTTCTGAATTTTTAAAGGCATTGTTTATTAAGTATCTATCATCATTAACAGATATTGATATTTTTGGTTTTACGCTTCCTTTAAACAAACAAGCATCAAACACAATACTCTCTTTATTAGGATGATATATTCCAATACCAAAAATACTGAGTTCCATTATTCCCGATAAATTACGATATACCGTAGCGTTTATTTCATCAGGTTTCAAATGAGTGGTAATTTCACGTCCTAATTCACTTAATAATTTCAAATTAATGTATGCCTGCTCTAATTGGTACTGATGAAGTAATATTTCTTCATTTTGTTTGGCTATTTTTTTAGTTCTTTCTTGTATTTCTTTTTCAAGCTTCTGCTGATATTTTTTTACTGTCCTCATCCGAATGAGGTAAATAACATAAATAACCGATAAAAATAAAACAACAATTAGCAGCTTAAACCATTTTGTTTGATAAAAAGTAGGAACAATAGTAAATTTAAGTTCTTCAACAGAAATTTCAGCCTTTCCAAGCTCGGGAATAGCTTCTATAACAAAAGTATAATCTCCGGGTGGTAAATTAGTATATTTTACCACTTTATCTTTATTTTTAACCCAATTTTGTTCAAAAGGAATTAATTTATGACGAAATCGTGCTTTTTTTGAATTAACAAAATCAATGTATGAATAAGCAATATTAACATACTGGGTTTCCGGTTTTAAAACCACGTTTTGTGCTCGGTAAAAAGTATCTTCTTCTGTTGATATTTTATTAATAATCAACTTTGGTTTAGAATGTTGTTTTACTAAAATACGTGGTATAATCTTGCTTACTCCACTTATTGTATTAAAATAAATATTTCCTTCGGGGGATTTTAATAAATGAGTTGCACCCACATATTCTGCATCATAAATTCCATCATTTTCATCATAGAGTGCACAACGAATGTTTGTATTTGAATTGTTTACATAATCATTTAGTTGTTTTTTTTCTACACGCATTAATCCTTTTACCGTAGGTAACCAAAGGTACCCATAATCGTCTTCAATAACCGAGAAAATTTTATTTAGTTTTAATCCATTTGATTTACTAAAATTAACAATTTTATCATTTTCAATACGTGAAAGCCCACGAATGGTAGCTGCCCAAATTATTTTACCGTCAATGTATAAATCAAATACTAAATTATCTGCTAAACCATTTATATCATTATATTGCTTAACAATTTTATCGTTTTTAATTATGTCAATTCCTCCTTTTGTGCTAACATACAAAGTTTGGTTTTGAAATTTTAAAGATAGAACATAATTTGATGATAGCCCATTGCCGGTATTAAACCGCTGAATTACTTTATAATTTTTTGAAATTTTATACACTCCGGTTTGTCTGGTTGCAATATAATAATTACCCTCATCATCCTGAACAATATACCTTATGGTCATATCAGGTAAATCTTTTGTACCTCCGTAAAGTGTTTCTTTATCTTTTTCTACATGAAGCAATCCTCCGTATGAACATATCCACAAACTACTGTCTTTATCCTGATAAATATCTTTAATTCTTCTTCCTTGAAGGGATGTTTTTAGAGGAACTTTCAGGACAGTATCTGCTAATATATTGTACACATTTCCTTCATCGGTTCCAATATACATATCACCATTATATAATAGCCTGATAACCGAGGGCACCTCATCAATTCCGTATGCTCTTAAAGGATAATTTACAAATGCACTGGGTCTAACTTCAATAAAACCCTTTCTATATGTCGAAATCCAAACAATATTATCTTCATCAA
>JALWNR010000554.1 GCA_027083715.1 Bacteroidales bacterium | reverse complement strand
TTTGTTAACTGCTTTAAAAACAATAAATTATATCTATTTTTCAAAGAAACCTATGAATTTTTCGGGTTAAAGCGATTTTCCTTTTCTGCTTTTATATTTCCAATTTTTGTTTTAATTTTCGGAAATGGTTTTTTATCATTAAAATTAATAGATATGCGTCAGATAAGATTAAAGCAGGCTGTATTTGCCTTTATGCTTCTATTTGTTTTTTTCACTTTTACAAATGCTCAGGAAATTGACCTGAAAAAGTTGGATAAATACATAAAAAATGCACAGAAGCAATGGAATATTCCGGGATTAGCCATTGCCATTGTAAAAGACGATAAGGTAATTTTTTCAAAAGGTTACGGAGTAAAAGAATACAGCAAAAAAGGGAAAGTTACCGATAAATCGCTTTTTGCTATTGCTTCAAACACCAAGGCTTTTACTGCTGCTGCTTTGTCTATATTAGTTGATGAAGGCAAAATCAGTTGGGATGACCCTGTACGTGAATATCTGCCGTATTTTCAGCTATATAATCCATATGTATCTGAAAATATAACTGTACGCGACTTGCTTTGTCATCGTGCCGGCTTTGCCACTTTTGCAGGTGATTTGGTTTGGTACGGAACTACTTATTCGCGTAAAGAGATTATTGAACGTGCACGCTACATCAAGCCAACTTACGGATTTCGAGCCCATTACGGATATTCAAACATTATGTTCCTGACTGCCGGCGAAATTATTCCCGCCGTAACCGGAAAATCATGGGATGAATTCATCAAAGAAAAATTTTTTGAGCCATTACACATGATTACAACCAACACAACTATACGTGATTTTACCGAAAGCAGCGACATCGCCTTGCCGCACCATGTAGTGCCGGGCAAAGAGCCTATCCTCATTAAGTATGTGAATTGGGATAATATTGCACCAGCCGGAGCAATTAATGCTTGTGTGAGTGAATTATCCAACTGGATACGTTTGCAATTGAACAACGGTAAATTTGAAGGCAATCAGATTTTAAGTGAAGATCAAATCCGAATTATGCGTAGCCCGCAAATTATGAAATCGGTAAGTAAATGGTCTGAGCAGACTTGGACCAGTAAACATTTTTCTGCCTATGGTTTGGGTTGGGATTTGTTTGATTATCATGGTAGAAAAATTATTAATCATGGTGGCGGTGCCGATGGTATGATATCGAAAACCGTTTTGGTTCCCGAAGAAAATTTGGGTTTTGTAATTCTTACTAACAGTATTAATTATTTGCCCACAGCATTGATGTATTATATTTTAGATGACTATTTTGCAGCCGAAGAAAAAGATTGGAGTACGGTTTATTACGGTTTTTATACCGAAGGTATAAAGCGTGAGCAAGAACGCATGGCAAAAGCCGAAGCTGAACGGAATAAAGAATCAAAACCATCATTAGCTTTAAAAGATTATACAGGCTCTTATCGTTCAGATTTGTATGGCGATGTGCAGGTAAAGTTGGAAAATGATAAATTAGTATTATACTTTGTACCAACACCTATGTTTGTGGGTGATTTGTCGCATTGGCAGTACAATACATTCAGCATTAAATTGCGCAATATTTATTCTTTGCCGCAAGGAACGGTAAATTTTGTTTTGAATGATAAAGGAAAAGTAACAGAAGTACAAATTGATATTCCAAATCCTGATTTTGATTTTACGGAATTGAAATTACATCGAATAAATTAAACCATATAAGGCATATAAGTTCATATGAGTTTTTGAGGAAAGAATTTTTAGATAACTTTTGTGTTTTTTATCAAGAATAAGCTTTTGTAATTAAAAACCTATATGTCCTGATATGTTTTATATGGTTAAAAGTTATAATTATGGAAAAAACATTTTTAAAATTAGATATTGAAGATGGTGTAGGCGTTATCCGAATGGATAAGCCGGGTAGCGAATACAACATTATTTCGATGGATATTGTGGATGAATTTAATGCGGTGTTAGATGAAATTGAGCAAAACAATGAAATAAAGGGAGCCGTATTAATCAGCGACAAAAAAGATTTTATGGCGGGTGCCGATATTCGCGAATTTTTAAAGATGAAAGGCGATGATGCGAAAAATACAGCATTAACCGGTCATCAACTTTTACTGCGTATCGAAAATTCCAAAAAACCGTTTGTAGCAGCCATTCATGGTGCTTGTATGGGTGGCGGAACAGAAATCAGCCTTGCTTGTGCCGGACGCGTTATGGCTAATGATGCCAAAACCATGATGGGCTTGCCCGAAGTAAAACTCGGCTTACTGCCCGGAATGGGTGGAACACAACGTTTACCGAAACTTGTGGGTGTTCAGGCTGCTTTGGATATAATGCTGACCGGAAAAAACATTTATCCGCATAAAGCCAAAAAAACAGGCTTGGTAGATATTACGGTGGAACGTGAAAAATTATTGATTGCCGCAAAAAAACATGCTTTAAATATTGCCGAAGCTAAGTTTAAACGAAAAGATAAGCGAGCGTTTTTTGTAAAACTTCTGGAAAGTTTTCCGCCTACGCGTAATTTTATCTTTAAAAAAGCTGCCGAGATTGTTCAAAGACAAACTTACGGTAACTATCCCGCACCTTTTAAAATTATAGAAAGCGTAAAATACGGTTTAAAACATAAATTATCCGAAGGCATTGAAAATGAAGTAAATCTATTTCAGGAACTTTTAAAAACACCACAGGCACTGCAATTGATTAATATCTTTTTGGGTATGACTTCCTTAAAGAAAAATCCTTTGCAGGATAAGGTGAAAGAAGTAAATACTCTGGCTGTTTTAGGTGCCGGATTAATGGGTGAAGGTATTGCCGAAATCAGCTTGCTGAAAAATTGGGAAATCCTGTTGAAAGATATTAATGAAGATATGCTATTCCGTGCACGGAAAAATATCCGTAAAGTACTCAACAAGAAAGTTAAGCAAAAAGCATTGCAAAAAGCCGATGCGGAAACTTTAATGAACCGTTTGCATACCGATACAAGCTATACCGGTTTTAAAAAGGCAGATTTGGTTATTGAAGCGGTATTTGAGGATATGCATATCAAGCATCAGGTAATAGCCGAATTGAA
>JALWNR010000553.1 GCA_027083715.1 Bacteroidales bacterium | reverse complement strand
TGATAGTGCAATGTATTTTCTGATTTTCAGCCAACCGGTGATAAGTGCAAGCGTATATCCTGCATATAAAGAATAGATGTACGAATACACATTTATTTCTTTTACGTAGTAAAAGAAATAAATTAAGGATAAAAATACGCTAATAATCTGAATAAAAAGAATCAGGTTTTTTTCAGAAATTTCCTCTCTGCCCAATAAAATAAGCTGATTTATATTCGACAAGGCAAATATTACCGACAATCCGATTACATAATAAAAATATTTGAGCGGAGCCAGCGGAATCAACAAATAAAGCATCGAAAAAGGAACTAAGGACAAAACAATGCCTACATAGGAAATGATTAAAAGCTGAAAATTATTTTCTTTTGGAATAAAATACACAAAAGCTCCCGAAAAAAATTCATTAATCAGCAAATAAATAGAAACAGATAAAATAATCAGACTGATCTCCCCCACCCCTCCTGCACCCAACTGCTTTGAATTAATGATTACAATCATCAAACTCAAAACTGCTGTAATTATCTTTGTAAAAAAGGTATTTAAAATATTTTTAAGCATTATTTTTTATTTCCTGACAAAATTTTCCGGTACAAATTATAATATTGTTTTCCAACCACTTCATAACTATATTTTAATTTTGCCTTTTTCACAATAGATTCACGATCAAAGAAAGAATAGAATTTTATTATTTTAACAATTCGCTCTGCTAATTCATCAACATCTTGTTTTTTTACTAAACAACCGTTTGTTTCATCAATCATTTCAGGGGTTCCGCCAACAGCAGATGCAATTACCGGCAAACCACAAACCAAAGCTTCGGAAATCACGCAAGGAAGATTTTCATAATTGCTAAACATCAAAAAAACATCCTTCTGCTGAATAATTTCGGCAACTTTTTCATAATTCACTATTCCGGTAAATTGCAACACTCCATCAGGAATTCCAATATTATCTGCATATTGCCTATAAATTTCAATATCATCACCTCCAACAAAAGTCAGGGTAAAATCAGGACTTAGTTTATGAGCTTTTTTAACTGCATCTAATATTCCGGTAATATTTTTCACACCATCTTCCATAGAAGAAACATGAACAAAACGCAGTTTATCAGATTTTTCCTTATCTTTTGAAAGAAAAAAGAGATTGGTATTTACAACATTTGGTATAATTTGGTAAGTAGCCTCTAAGCCCATGCTCAACATTGCATTTTTTAAATTATCAGAAACCGGACAAACTGTTTCAGCATTATTTACAATTCTTTTTATCAAAAATAATTCACTATTCGTAAAATCATTTTCAGAATCAGGTAAAAATTTAGACCAATGTTCGGTAATAATATAAGGTATATTGTATTTTTTTTTCATGTATAGTGCAAAAATTCCGGAAGGGAATAGTACATTTAAATGAACTAAATCAATATTACCGGATTTTTGAACCATTTGCAAAGCCATTTTAAAAGCTTTTCGCTTAATAATATAGTTTCTCAATCTCTTAGTTACAGATACACCGAAATTAATTTTTCGATGAAAAACCCTTATTTCACGAATATTCTCATTTTGTTTTTCTTCAATAATAAACTTTTCTTTTTGTAAGGCAGGAGCAATATGTACTACGGTAACATTACAATACAAAGCAACAGCTTTTGCATGACGTTGAATAAAATCACCATTAAAAGGTTTATCTCTTGTTGGATACCATGAAGCGATAAATAGTATATTCAGCTTTTTATTCAAATTTTTTGTTGTAAGATTTATAAAACTAATAAGTAAAATTCCACCTTTAATATAAGAATCCAAAAGATATTTGATTTTTTTCCAACAGACTCTTTTAAAGATTATAATAATCTGATTTTTAAACAAATACAGAGCACAAGCAACTGTTTTCTATTTTTTTTTGTCATAAAGCTATTCTGATAATTTAACAAAAGTAGTATTTTTAAAAAAATAATTTTATTTTTAATAAAATTTAGTATAAAGCTGTGTTATGCATCATGAAAAAATAATAATATAAATTAAACTCCGTTTTTATTAAGAAAGAATTTTATTAGAATTTAAGATTTAAATTATTAAAGTAAGTATAAACATTAATCGTCAAAATATTACGTCCAAATAGTTTTAATACTTACTTTTGGCATGATTTTTTCAGATGAATGATTGAAATATATCGAAGCAAAGAGCTTAGCAGAAGTTAGTTCAGACAGAATAAAAAATTCTGTTGTGAACAATTTAGAAATTACATAATATAAACGTATGAAAAGAGTACTATTAAGCATCGCTCAACTATTTTTGATTGCATTATTTATAAATGCACAAACTGTTGATATGGTTCCGGTTGAAGGCGGTTCCTTTTACATGGGAAATGATTATTCAATCAGTGAAGATGAAGGTCCGGAACATAAAGTAACCCTTACCAGTTTTTTAATGTCTAAATATGAAATAACCTTTGATCAGTTTGATCGTTTTTGTGTGGCAACCGGTTGGAAAAAACCTGATGATGCACAATTAGGAAGAGGGAAAAATCCGGTAATGAATGTAAGTTGGGAGTCGGCAGTTATGTTTTGCAATTGGTTAAGCAGAGTGGACGGTTATGACAAATGCTACACAATTACAAGAGATAGCGCAGCAACAGTTGTTACTTGTGATTTTAGTGCAAACGGGTATCGCCTGCCAACAGAAGCAGAATGGGAGTATGCAGCCAAAGGAGGTAACCAAAGTAAAGGATATGCATACAGTGGAGGAGACAATCCTGATGAAGTAATGTGGTATGCAGGTAATTCAGGAGGAAAGCCGCATCCAGTAGGCACCAAAAAACCAAACGAATTGGGACTTTATGATATGTGTGGCAATGTGCGTGAGTGGTGTTGGGATTTATACAGTAAAGATTACTATAAAAAAAGCCCCGAAAACGATCCTACAGGACCTGAACACGGAGTTCAAAGAGTATATCGGGGCGGTGGATGGAGTTATAAATTAAATTATATGCGAATTACTGCCAGAGAATCAATGGGACCCAAAAAAAATTATGGAAACATAGGTTTTAGAGTTGTCCGTAGAGAATAAAATATTTGATTTTTAAAAAGAATATAAAAATGTCGATAATTATCGACATTTTTTATTTCAACATTTACAAAATGTTAAAAAATATTAAATTTTGTACATAAAACTTGTCACCAAAGATATTTTTTTTACTTTTGTATTGGCAAAATATGAATTTCGGCAAAATTATTGCGGGATTCTAAAAGATTAAAAGCTAATTATTCGTAATTAAAACTTGATAAAAATGCAAAATACAATTAGAGTTGAAAGAGCCAAGCAAAACATGACCCAAGGCGAATTGGCTGAAGCTATTGGCGTATCGCGCCAAACCATTCATGCTATTGAGACCGGTAAATTTGCTCCCTCGGTAATAACAGCCCTGAAAATCTCTCAGTTTTTTAATACAACCGTTCAGGAAATATTTCAACTCGAAGATGAAGAACAAGTTAACCCTGTAGAAGATTAATTATTTACCAAGAACCAGTATCCAATGCTTATTGTAATTTCTCCTGCAAAATCACTTGACTTTTCGGTACAAACAAACATTAAAACCAATTCTGTACCACCTTTTCTGAATGATAGCAATACGCTTGTGAATGAGCTAATAAAGTTCCATCCCGAAGATTTATCAAAGCTGATGAATATCAGTGCAAAACTTGCCGAATTAAACTACGAACGCTTTATAAAATGGCATCTGCCATTTACCAACGAAAATGCAAAACCTGCTCTTTTTGTTTTTAAAGGAGATGTATATCAAAGCTTGGATATTCAAAGCCTGAACGAAGAAGATGTACTATTTGCCAATCAAAACCTCAGAATACTTTCCGGTTTATACGGAGTTTTAAAACCACTTGATTTAATACAAGAATACCGTCTTGAAATGGGTACAAAATTGGGAAATCCGCATGGCAAAAATCTTTACGAATTTTGGGGCGATAAAATCACCGGTGAAATTAATAAAGCAATTAAACAAAGTAGTGGAGAAAAAGTATTGATTAATCTGGCATCAAACGAGTACTTTAAATCCATACAAAAAAGAAAACTTAATTACGAAGTAATTACCCCCGTTTTTAAAGACTACAAAAACGGGCAATACAAAATTATCAGTTTTTATGCAAAAAAAGCACGTGGATTAATGTCGCGCTTTATTATTCAAAACCGCATAGAAAAAGCCGAAGAGATAAAAGCGTTTAATTTGGCTGATTATCATTACAACGAAGAACTCTCCAAAGATAAAGAATGGGTGTTTACCAGATAATTAATTAAAAGGATGCTATAATCAAGCTCCTGCCACCAAGTTTTATTTTACCTTAAATCCGCAAGTATCTTTTACTGCAAATCCAAACTGCACGCCATTATTGGCAATGCTCGAAAAAACCTACTCACCGTATCAAATGATACGCCTGCGTTGCTTTTTTCTGTGCTACACCAATACTGGCGCACATTTTGGATTATCGCTACAAACATACCTGCGGATTTAAGGTATAACAAAATCAATGTTCTCTTATTACTATATTTTAATAAAACTTTATAATTATGAGAACATTATTAAATTGTATTCTGTTTGTTCAATTATTTATCGGATGTACACAAAGTGATATTTCTTTATTGAATGAGGATGATGAGTCTGATTATTGGATTATTCCTAAAAAAGAGGTGAGTAATAATGATTTTAGTAATAAAGATCATATTGTATCAATAGACAAACCAAAGTTTATTAGCGTAGATGAGGTTAAAAATTTGAATGAAACTGATTTGGTTTTTGCAATTAAGGAAAATAATATCGTAAAGGTATATCCTATTCAAATTATGTCAGGACATGAAATTATAAATGATTCTATTGATAATTTGTATTTTGCTGTAAGTTATTGTCCACAAACGAAAAGTGGTATTTGTATAAATCGGAAAATAAGGAATAAAGTTACAGAGTTTGGTGTTAGTGGAATGCTTTATAAAGAAAATTTAATGCCTTATGACCGTAATACTGAAAGTATTTGGTCGCAAATGCTTGGAAAGTGTGTTAAGGGTCAATTAGTAACAGAAGAATTTGAAACTATAATGATGATTTCGACCAATTGGGCAATGATAAAAGAAGCATATCCGGATGCATTGGTACTTACTGACGATTCTTTTAAAAGAAGTAAAAGTGATAATGTTTCTTATGGAGGAATGTATTTGGGCATTATACAAAGATTTGATATTGAATTATACAGTTATGAATCCTTGAAAAATCAGTGGGCAATTATTGAAGGAAGAGAGATTGTTATTGGAAATAATTTATACAGCTACATTTCGGTGTTTAAAGCTAGTGCTGGAGTAACATACAAAGCAGTGAGTGATAGTTTACCTGTGGTTTTATCCGATTCAAATGGCAATAGAATAGATGTATTTGGTTATGTAGTGGCAGGACCCGATAAAGGCTTGCGATTAGAAACTGTAAGCTTTTATAGTGCATTATATTGGGCTTGGGAAGATTTTTATGAAATTGGGAATATTTGGGAATTTTAAATTATTCAAATAATTTTTTGCTTTGTGTAATTATTTCCTGATTTTCTGAAAATTGTTTTGCAAATTGATGTGCTCCATTTGACCATTTATTATATTCATTTTGATGCATATCAATGCAATATTGTATTGTTTTAACAAATTTTGCTGTGTTTTGTAAATCAATATCCCAGCCGGCTTTTATTTGTTCTAAATTGCGCCAAGGTGTTCTGTCTGAAATAATTACCGGACAAGAAAAACTCATACTTTCGAGAATGCTGTGCCCAAAATTTTCGCCTAATGTGGGGAGTAAAGAGAAATGATAGTCTTTGATGACTTCCGGTATTTTTTTGTTGTCGAGAATACCTTTGTACGAGATTTTTATGTTTTCGGGTGCTTTTTTTATTAGTTCAAGACATTTATTCCAGTACTCTTGTTGATAGATAGAACCGTATAAATCAAATTTTATTTCTCCAGAAAACTTGCTTTGTATCAATATTTTAATGGCTTCTATTGTCCCTTTTTCTTTTGAAATTCGGGCAATACTTATGAGTTTTAATTGTTTCGTTTTTTTTGTACGGTTTATTTTATCAATATTTATTTTGGAAGCTAAATTAGCAGCAATTAAAAATCCTTTTGTTTTAAAATTTAGCTTTGCTATTTCTTGTTTTTCTGTTTCATTGGTAACATGAAAAAACGCATTTTTATAAAAGCTGGTAAAACGCGCAAAAATAAAGAATAGTTTTTTTTTAAAATTTTTACTGCTAAAACTTTGTATAGAAAGCATTCCGCGCGGAGAAACAACAATTTTTTCAGTTGATTTGCGAAAAAGCCAAACCGGTAATAAAGAAAAGTAAAAAGAATAGATACCGTTTATGTAAACCGCTTGAAAATCAGTAAATTCAATAAGTTTTTTAATGTTTTTAACAGATAATTTTTCAGAAGAAAAATAATATACATTAATGTTCGGAGCAATTTCTTGCCACTGGTTGCTTTTTACGGTAGGGTAGGGGCTTGTTTCCAGATAATCGGTATCGCGTGTGATTATATAAAATTCAATATCGTTTGAAAGATGTGCCGCAAGGTTGGCTATGGAGCGTATAGGACCTCCGGCTTTGTAACCGGGAAGAAACCAATCAATAAAAACAAGTACTTTTTTTTTATAAATCATTGTTTGTATGATGAATATTGTAAAATGTTTTGTAGTCCTGTGAAATCTTTTATCTACTTGCTGGCAGATAAGTGATGCAGAAGTTTGTATTTTTAGACACTAGCTTAAAATACCGGATAAGATTTTAGGGACACAAATACTATTCAATTTCCCATTCAAATCCATCTTTAGTATCTTTTACGATGATACCCATTTCTTTTAATTGATCACGAATTTTATCGGCCGTTGCAAAATCTTTATTTTTCTTTGCTTCCATCCGCAAATTTAGTAAAAGTGTTAAAACTTCATCCAATTTATCTTTTCCGGCTGAGGATGCATTTTCATTTTTCAAACCGGCTATTTTATAGACAAAGTCGTGGTAAAGTTTTTTCAAGTCTTCTAAATCAGCTGCAGTAATGCTTTCAGTACCGGCAGCTACTGAATTAATGTATTTAACACCATCAAATAGATGTGCAAAAAGAATGGGTGTATTCAGGTCATCGTTTATGGCATCAAAGCATCTTTGTTTAAGTGCCTGAATATCAAAGCTTGATTTGTCTGATATTTTTAATTTATCTAATTTATCCATAGCTGCAAACAAGCGAGCCAAACCTTTTTCGGCAGATTGCAATGCCTCGTTTGAAAAGTCAAGCGGACTGCGATAATGTGCCTGCAACATAAAAAAACGAATGGTCATGGGTGAGTAAGATTTTTCCAATAATCGATGATTTCCGGTAAAAAATTCTTCAAGTGTGATAAAATTACCGAGTGATTTGCCCATTTTTTGACCGTCGATGGTGATCATATTGTTGTGCATCCAATAATGTACGGACTCTTGACCATTTGCTGCGGTTGATTGTGCAATTTCACACTCGTGATGCGGAAAAAGCAAGTCCATTCCGCCACCGTGAATATCAAATTTTTCGCCTAAATACTTAGTACTCATCACTGAACATTCAAGATGCCATCCGGGGAAACCATCGCTCCACTCAGAGGGCCAGCGCATAATGTGTTCGGGCGATGCTTTTTTCCATAGTGCAAAATCAAAAGGATTTTTTTTCTCATCCTGTCCGTCCAATTCGCGTGTATTGCTTTGCAAATTATCAATTACTCTACCCGATAATTTGCCGTATTTATATTTTTGATTGTATTTTTCTACATCAAAATATATGGAGCCGTTTTTTTCGTAAGCATAACCATTATCAAGTATTTTTTGCACCATTTGCTGCTGTTCAATGATATGTCCAGATGCATGTGGTTCAATACTTGGCGGAAGGGTATTGAGTGCTTTCATTTTTTCGTGATAGGAGTTGGTGTAAAATTGCACTATTTCCATAGGCTCCAACTCTTCGAGTCGTGCTTTTTTTGCGATTTTATCTTCTCCTTCATCGGCATCGTTTTCAAGATGTCCAACATCGGTAATATTGCGCACATAGCGTACTTTATAACCTATATATTGTAAATAGCGAAACAGTACATCGTAGGTAATTCCGGGTCGTGCATGCCCCAGGTGCGGCTCACCGTAAACAGTGGGGCCGCATACATACATACCTACATGGGGTGGATTTATGGGTTTAAATTCTTCTTTTTTTCTGTTTAAAGTATTGTAAATGTATAATTTGTTTTCCATAATTTTTGATATTAAAAACGTGCAAAGTTAATATATTGATTTTAGATATTTATGAGTAAAACCTACTTTTTTTGGAATATATAAGCATTAGTGTGCTTGATGGATTTTTTAGAGTTGCGGCAGGGATTGCAGCGATAGCTCCCGGTTGTGAAAAAACGAACAAAAGTAAACCGAAAAGAGCGACCGACAGGAAGCTCCTTTACGGTGATACTTTTGTGTTTTTTTATAATCGGGACTATAAGCGGAAAGCCCGTTTGTCCGCCCTAATAAAAATTATATAAATTGCTTACAGGCAACAACAGTATGGACAAAGCTTTGTTGTAGAGAGCTTTTTAATTTCTAATGGTTTTAATAACGTGTCCGTTTTCATAAAATACTGTTTTAATCAATTTTCCTTCGGAAGTATAGTAATATTTTTTGCCTTTAATTAATCTGCCGTTTTTAAACTCGCCTTCGCGGTCTATTTTTTGGTGGGCATTATAGAGTTTATGGTATCCGTTTCCGGTAAATGCCTGATAAGTAGTGCTGCTTGTTGTTACATGTTCTTTGCGGATTGTTGCATTGGTATCATCAGGAATGTCTTCGACGGTTACTTTTTTTTCGGCATAAAATTTTGATGAATTGGAATTAAAAGATCCCGCTGCAAATATTTTTTCAGATTTTATCCCACCTTTTTCGTAGTACTCTTTAATTATTCCGTTTTCTTTTCCGTCTTGCCAATCACCTTCAATGCGCAGCTTACCACTTTCATAATAGTATTTTTGTTTTCCCGATCGTTTCCCGTTTTCATTAAAGCTCCATTCATAGGCTTTGTTGCCGTTTTCGTAGTAATAATTGTATTGTCCCACCCATTTTGTCCCTTTCCATATTCCTTCTTCAGATATTTTTCCGTTTTTGTAATATATGCGTGCATATCCGTTGGGACGATTATTTAAATACGTAATTTCAGATTTTAATATACCGTTTGGATAATAGGTTTTCCATACACCGTTTTTTCTGTTATTCAGATATTTACCTTCTTTTTCAATACGCGTAGAATCGCCTTCTAAAAAATAAATCCAATAGCCTGTTTTTCTATTATTTTCATCCACTCTGTTGATGGTGTCCCAATCGACAACAGGTGTTGACTGTGCAATTGCTATGGATTGAACAATCAAAACCAAGAAAAATAATATCTGCCTGAGACCCAAATTCATGCCTATAAATAGTTAAATCTTTATTATATTATACGTAGTTTCCATGAAAATGTTGCAAAAAAATGTAAATCAAAGTTTAAAATTTGTCTGTTTTTAAACAATTATAATCTGTATTTTATTGACAATATTGCTCAATGGCAGATTTTGCATAAATGTAGTTCAAATTTTGTGCGATATGCAAATCTTTGCATCCTTCTTGCCGTTTATTAAGTTTTATTAAATCAATTCCACGAAAATAGTACGCAGTTGCATTTTGATTATCTAATGCAATAACCTTGCTAAAATCGTCAATTGCATTTTGTAATTTTCCGATTTTTCGATAAACCAGTCCTCTGTTGAGGTATGCTGTAATAAATTCGGGGTCAATTTTGATGGCTTTATTATAATCGAAAATAGCTGCTTCAAAATCTCCGGCATGGTCTTTTGCTAATCCTCTGTTTGAATATATGGATGCATTTTGTGGATTTAGCTGTAAGGCTTTATTAAAGTCGGAAATTGCCTCGTTTAGCATTCCTAATTTTCCTTTGGCAACTCCGCGGTTAACTAGTGCTTCTTCATATTTTGGATTGATTCTCAGTGCTTTATCATAATCTTTGAGAGCATCTGACAATAACTGTTTTCGTTGCTCTGTGTTGCTCATATAATCGGCATAATTTTCTTTTGTAACTGCACGACTATGATAAGCTTCAACAAAATTATTATCGAACATCAGAGCCTTGTCAAAATCAGATAGTGCCGGGCGAAATAGTGATGTATCACCGGTTTCTTTTGCTAATTCTTTACGTGCCATACCTCGATTATAGAAGGCATGTTTGTAGTCGGGTTTGTAGATTATGGCTTTGGTAAAATCTTCAATGGCGCCCTTGTGGTCTTTATTACGATCTTTAGTACTGCCCCGATTGTTCAAAGCAACTACTGCTGTAGGTGATTTTTTTATGGTATCGTCCCAAAGAGTCATACTGTTTTGCCAAACTTTGCAACGATTAAACGAAAGAACGATTAAAAACAAGATGTATATTGCAATAAAAACTTTTGTTACTAAGGCTTGTTTCGGATATTTATCAATTTTATTAAATAAAAAATAAAATAAAAAGATAAAAAAACCAATGGAAGGGATATAAGCATAGCGGTCTGCCATAATTGCACTTCCTACCGGAATTAGTTGTAAAAGCAATACAATGTTTATTATAAAAAATGCAATAGCAAAAGCATAAACTTTATTTCTTTTTAAGAAATAAAAAAATAAATAAACAACAGATAAAGAAGGTATTAAAAACAACCAATAATATAAGGGGACTGTTTTATTAATAATATCGGGATACGGGTATATTGCCGAAAGATTTACAGGTACGAATAATTTAATAATGTATTGAGTAAATGCATATCCTGCAAATGCAATACGTTTGTAAAGTGCATAGCTTTCCTCTCCGTGAAGAGCATTGCCTTCTTTCTGTGCATAAATGGCAATGATACCGAAAATCAAAGCTAATATAAAATAAGGTATTTTTTCTAAAATGAGCTTTTTATCTAAAAGCTTACGACCGTAAAAATAATCAATTGCTATGAGACTAACTGCTAATGAAACAGCCTGACCTTTAGATAACAAAGACAGTATAAATAGCAAAAGTGAGTAGATATAGTATTTTGCCTGCTTTTTATCAATATAGTAAAGATAACTGATTAATGAGGCAATAAAAAACAATGCATACAAAACATCTTTCCGCTCAGATACCCATGCTACTGATTCTACATGCAAAGCGTTTACGCCAAACATTAATCCGGCGAGAAATGCAATATCAAAACGTTTGACAAGTAAAAATACAAACCAAAATACCAATAAGCTGTTTAGTATATGTAGCAAAATATTGGTAAAATGATAAATCCATGCATGGATTTCTCCTTTAGTATTTTCTCCGCCAAATTGATAATCAATAGACAAAGATAGCATTGCCAAAGGGTGATAGTTGCCCATGTAATATTCGGAAAAAATAGTTTTTATATTTTGTGTGGATATTTCTTTTAGTGTAGGGTTTTCAAGAACATAGGATTTATCGTCCCAATTGGTTAATTCGGCTTTAAAAGCAGGGAGGTAGGCAATAATAGTAAATACTACAATGATTAATGAAGACAAAAGCCACAGTTTTTTACTTAGTTTTTTTTCAGCGGATTGTTGGCTATTGATATCCTGTCGAAGAGTTTGTTGTTTTGTGCTTTTTATTTTTTTGCTTTGCCGCTTCATTGATTATAAAAAATAGTGTTTGACAAATTTATAATATTCCGTTTAAAAGACAAGGAACTTGTTTTTTTTGTTGCTTATTAATTTTCTAAAATCCGGAAAAGTTATATGAGTTAATGTGAAAAATCAGGAAATATTCAAGAATCTATTTTTTGATTATATTTGCAAACCAATAATTTTAATTAATGAGTATGGGCAATAATCAATTGGAGCATATATTTCCTGTTTTTGAACAAATTATTAATAAAGAGCAAAAAGAAAAACTTTTAAAACAAAAAGCAAAGGTTATTTGGCTTACAGGACTTTCCGGTTCTGGTAAAACTACTGTTGGTTCTGCATTTGAGCGTGCGTTATATAAGCGGGGCTTTTTAACGCAAATACTTGATGGCGATAATATACGAACGGGGATTAATAAAAATCTGAAATTTACGGTTGAAGACCGACTGGAAAATATCCGCAGGATTGCCGAAGTAACTAAACTTTTTTTGAATTGCGGAGTGATTACCATTAACTGTTTTATTACTCCTACTGAAGATATTCGCCAAATAGCCCGTGATATTATTGGAACCGAAAACATGATTGAGGTTTATGTAAGCACGCCGGTTGAAGTTTGCGAACAAAGAGATGTTAAAGGCTTATATAAAAAAGCACGTACCGGGGAATTGAAAAACTTTACAGGTATTAGCTCTCCTTTTGAAAAGCCGGTACATGCAAAAGTGGAAATAAATACCGGCGAATTGAGTTTGGAAGAATCGGTAAATAAACTAATGGAGCTTGTACTGCCGGAAATCAGTTATTAGAACATTTCCCCGTAACCACGATAAACAATACTTTGTTAAGAAATGAAGGGTGAAGAGTGAGAAGTGAATTAATTTACTGAAAATCAGAATATCAAGACTTAAATTTATTATTTTGCAAACATCTGAATTTTAACACTTTATAAA
>JALWNR010000552.1 GCA_027083715.1 Bacteroidales bacterium | reverse complement strand
GAGTATTTCTAAAAAAAAACTGCCAGATACATGCAGATACTGTAACAATGTAAATAATAGTCTAAAAAGAATGAACTTATACACATATATAGAACTTCAGGGGGAACTTTGGTCGTAAATCTGCTATAAAATATGAGTTACAGTAAGATATAATTGAGTTTTTATTAAAAAATTATTAAATTTCAGCCCTATTTAATCTAAAACTTATCATGAGCAAATATATTCTTGCATTAGATCAAGGCACAAGCAGTTCTCGTGCTATATTATTTGATAAAAACCTAAAAATCAAAGGAGTAAGACAAACCGAATATCGACAAATTTATCCTAAACCGGGCTGGGTAGAACATGATCCGGAAGATATTTGGCAAAGCCAATATCGCGTTGCGAAAGATTTATTGACTGATTTAAATATAACTCCTGCTGATATTGCAGCCATTGGAATTACAAACCAACGCGAAACAACAATTGTTTGGGATAAAAACACAGGAAAACCTATTTATAATGCAATTGTGTGGCAAGATAAAAGAACCTCTGACTTTTGTTCAGAGTTAAAGCAAGCCGGTTATGAGCATAAAATCCGTAAAACAACCGGCTTACTAATTGATTCTTATTTTTCGGCAACTAAAATAAACTGGATATTAAATAATATTAATGGAGCAAAAGAAAAAGCAGAAAAAGGTGATTTATTGTTTGGTACAGTAGATACATGGTTAATTTGGAAACTTTCAGGGGGAAAGAAACATATTACGGATTATTCAAATGCCTCACGTACTCTATTATTTAATATCCGCAAACAAGAGTGGGATACTGAGCTGTTGGATATTTTTGGTGTTCCTGTTTCAGTTTTGCCCAAGGTAGTTCCTTCAAGCGGAATATCGGCACAAACCGCCAAAGGAGTTTTTGGTGAAACCCAAATACCCATTGCCGGAATAGCCGGCGATCAACAAGCTGCATTATTTGGTCAAACTTGTTTTGAAAAAGGAATGGCTAAAAACACATACGGAACGGGCTGTTTTATGCTGATGAATACCGGCAATGAGCTTGTCGAATCTCAATCCGGTTTGCTCTCAACTATTGCTTGGAAAGTTAACAATCAGATCAGCTATGCCCTTGAAGGCAGCGTTTTTATAGCCGGTGCTGCCATTAAATGGTTGCGCGATGGTTTAAAAATTATTAATGATACCAGCCAAACACAAGCTATTGCCGAAAGTGTGATTAATGACGAAGATGTTTATGTAGTACCTGCATTTTCAGGACTGGGTGCTCCCTATTGGGATATGTTTGCACGTGGCGCTATTTTAGGATTAACACAGGGCGTTACCGACCGGCATATTGTGAAAGCAACATTAGAATCGTTGGCGTACCGCACAAAAGATGTATTAGATGCCATGAGTAAAGATTCAAGTATTCAATTGGCTACTTTAAATGTAGATGGTGGTGCTTCGGTAAATGATTATTTAATGCAATTTCAAGCGGATATTTTAAACACATGTGTTCGTCGTCCTAAAATTATTGAAACTACTGCCATGGGTGCGGCTGCACTTGCAGGAATAGCAGTTGGCTTTTGGACTATGGACGAATTACCCCAAAAAATTGAGAAAGATAAAACTTTTGAAGTTAAAATGGCTGATAATGAAAGGATAAAAAAATATGAAGGCTGGTTAAAAGCAATAGAAAAAGCAAAAAACTGGGTAAATGAGTAGTTTTTATTATAGCTGAAAATTGCATGAATACGAAATCATCTACTTTTTAGTTATTTTCTTTAATTCAGGTAAACTACCGCGAAAAACATTAAAATCTACATCATGATTGATTCCTTTAACGTGCCCCCATTGTGTAAATTGCCAAAAAAACCATTTAACATGATGTTTGGGTTTAAGCACTTTATTGTAATTAGCAATCCAAAATTTATAATGATTAAAAATCGTATCATTTAAAAAATCACGATAGTAAACATCCGGTGTATAAATAATAGGTTTAAGTCCGTAATATTTTTCAATTTTATTCAACCATTTTTTCAAACCTTTTTTTAGTTTTGCCATCGACTGTATATTGGCTTTTTTTTCAATATCTAAAACAGGAGGTAAATCACCCTTTTCCAAACGAACAACTTTTATAAAATTATTTGCCTGCTCAATAGAATTTTCATCCGGACGATAATAGTGATAAGCACCCCGTACAAAGCCCTTTTGCTTTGCTTGTTCCCAATTTATTTTAAATTGCTTATCCTCATCGTCTTTACCTACAGAAGCACGAATCAGGACAAAAGATATTTTCTTACCGTCCGGAAAGTATTGTACATCAACCCAGCTAATAATTCCCTGATAATGTGAAATATCTATTCCAAAAACATTATCCTCATAAATCGAAAAAATTTTTTCTTCATGATTTTTAAATATTTTTTCCTTTGTAAAAAAAATCATTAATAAAATAAGCACAGATATAGCAACTAAAATATACAAACGGTATTTTTTGAGCAGGATTAAAGGCTTATTATTTATTTTCATAAAAAAATCAATGATTTCCAATACCTTGCCTATTTTTCTTTTTTTGTTCACGCCTTAATAGTTCACGTTTCCACGATTTAAGTGCATCAAAATAGCGTGCTTCAAAACTTGCTTCGCCGGGCGGAAAAGCCGGTAACATTATCAATTTACCTTCGGGGTTTATTAAATAATAGCTTGGATAAACACGTACATTATATTTTTGCAACAATTCATTATTTTTATCAAAATAAAGAAAATCCCATCGATATTTATTTTCTTTTACCATTTTTTTCATACTTTCGTAACTATCACAAACACAAATAGTAACTATTTTAAGTTGCTCATACTGCTGTAAATAAAGTTGGCGTAATAATCTAAAATCCTTTTGGCAAGAGTAGCTATTAGGTGTACAAAAATTCAGATATACAAAACTACCCTTGTAGTTGCTCAAACTTACGTATTTACCTTTACTATTTTTTAGTTCAAAATCAGGAGCCGGATAATTTAGCAACAAAGTAGTCAATTTTTTTTCAATATTTTCAGCAATTTGTTTAATCTCAGGAACATCCGTATCATATTGAACAGAGTCAATC
>JALWNR010000551.1 GCA_027083715.1 Bacteroidales bacterium | reverse complement strand
GAGTTGGATGGAAATTTTCAGGATTTCGCATCTTCCGGTAGTAAACAATGAGGATTTTTTAGGGCTTATTTCCGATACGGATATTTATGACTTAAACCTACCCGATGAACCTATTGGTGCACATCCTTTGTCTTTAATGCGTCCTTATGTTTTCGATAGTCAACATATTTATGAAGTTATTGATTTGGTTGCCCGGCTAAAACTAACCGTAGTGCCGGTACTTAACCAAGAAAAAAAATACATCGGTTGTATAACCCTGCACGATTTAATTGCCCATTTTGCCGAAATAACCGCAGCTTCTGAACCCGGAGGAATAATTGTTTTAGAAATGAATATTCATGACTATTCATTAATTGAAATTGCCCAAATTGTTGAAGGAAATGACATTAAGATACTAAGTTTATATGTTTCAAACCATAAAGACTCTACTAAAATAGAAGTTACCTTAAAATTAAATACTAATAATTTATCCGGATTAATTCAGGCTTTGGAAAGATACAATTATTCCATAAAAGTATCGTTCTTAGATGATGAACGCCTTGAGTTTTTCTATCAAGATAGGTTTGATTCTTTTATGAATTATCTTGATGTATAATATTAGAATTTCTACTTTTTTCAGCTTAAACAATGCAATTGTATTATAAAATTATTCTGTTCTATATTGTTTTTACTGTGTACTATCATAATATTTTTGCATTACACAATAAATTATTTTATGATGATACTGTTGAGGTTGTCCGTGTAAATAAGATTATCATTGTAGGGAACAAAAAAACAAAAGAACCAATAATACGCAGAGAACTTACATTTTCAGAAGGGCAAATTTTCAGAATTTATGAACTTGATGAACAAATAGAAAAAACACGTGAGCACCTTTTAAAACTTCCACTTTTTAATTTTGTTACTATCGATAAAGAATTTGTTGGAGCAGATTTAATTAACTTATACATAATTGTTGAAGAACGTTGGTATATATGGCCTGAAATACGTGTCATTAATAATGAACGAAACCTAAATTCATGGTGGGAAACAAAAGATTTTAGTAAATTGGATTACCGAATATCAGTTTTACAATATAATGTTTTCGGACTAAACCATAAATTCAGAGCCGGATTATCGATGGGGTACACAAAAGAATTTTTTCTAAAATATCAAAACTTATTTTTAGATAAAAGACAAAGGCATTTTTTAAATGTTAAAGCAAAAGTTTATTATCGTAATAAGCAAATTTACAGAACTTATCAGAATAAATTAGAAACCTATGTCAGTGAAAATGATTATGCCATTCAGGGTTCTGAATTTGAATTATCGTATAATTTTCGACCATTGTTTTATGGAAATCATTTTTTTAGCTTTGCCTATTTAAATCAGACTGTCGAGGATAGTTTGGCTGATTTAAATCCAAATTTTTTAGGTGATTCAAATACTAATTTGTCTTTTTTACAGCTAAGCTATAAATTTACTTTCGATAAAAGAAATTCAAGAGAATACCCTACAAAAGGTTTCTTGATTACAGGAACAATTCAGCAGCAAGGTCTGGATATCCTACATAATAATGGATTCCATAAACTTTCAATATATACTCATTTTAAACAATTTTATCACATAAGAGGAAAATTTTATGGAGCACACTCTGTTAGTTTGAAAAAAACCTTTGACAATTATGAGGTTTATTACTTTAAAAGAGGATTGGGTTATTCTGATTATTTGCGTGGTTATGAGTATTATGTTATTGATGGACAAAATTTTGCACTTTTAAAAAACAATTTTAAGTTTAATTTATTACCCAGGCAAATTGTTAACGTCAGGTTTTTGCCTTTAAAAAAATTCAGAAAAATTCATTTTTCAATTTATCTAAATGCATATTTTGATATTGGTTATGTGTATGATAAATATCAGAACGATGTATATTTGAACACCCTATCAAATCAGTTACAATACAGTGGAGGGCTAGGTATTGATTTAGTAACTTATTACGATAAAATAATACGTTTAGAATATTCGATTATTAAAACAGGTGAATCCGGTTTTTTTATTCATTTTATGGCACCCATTTAGTAAAACACAAAGAACAATATTGATGAAAGTAGCAATTTACGGTAAAAGTTTTAATCCTGATTTTAATGAATATATTGTGGAAATTTTTAATATTCTTGAAAAATCAAAATCGGAAGTAAGCATTTTTAAAGATTTTTTTCAGTATATAAATGAAAGGGTAAAAATAACAAACAAAGAAAATATAAAAGTGTTTTCTTCATATGAAAATTTTGAAAACGACTATGATATTTTTTTAAGTATCGGTGGTGATGGAACATTTTTAGAAAGTACTGCATTTGTACGGGACAAAGGCATACCCATAGCAGGAATAAATAGTGGCAGGCTGGGGTTTTTAGCAAATATTTCTAAAAAAGACATGAAGCCGGCATTGGAGCGTATCTTAAATAAAAGTTATTCTTTTGAAGAACGAGAACCTATACAATTGGAAACACCGGGTAACGAATTTGCCAATGAAAATTTTGCGATTAATGAAATTACCGTTCAAAAAACCGATTCCAGTTCTATGATTACTATTCATGTTTATATAGACGGGCAGTTTTTAAATACCTACTGGGCTGACGGATTGATTATTGCAACTCCAACAGGTTCAACTGCATATTCTTTAAGTGCCGGAGGTCCCATTGTAGCTCCTAATGCAAAAAACTACATAATTACACCATTGGCTCCGCACAACTTAACAGTCCGCCCTATTGTTATCCCCAATCATCATGAATTAACACTCAAAATTGATGGTAGAGACCAAAATTATCTGGTTTCGTTAGATCACAGGCATAAAGTTTTTTCTACCTCTGTTGAATTGAAAATTAAAAAAGCTGAATTTAAAATTAAAATGCTTAAACACGATGACCGAACTTTTTACACAACTCTTAGAGAAAAACTAATGTGGGGTTTGGATAAACGAAATTAAAAATATTTCGGTTGAATTGTAAGTCATCAAATAATATGACTATTTGGTAAAAATAATTATATGTAAATAAAACAAAATGTATTTTTAAACGTATTTATTAGTGTTATAAATATTCTAAGAAC
>JALWNR010000550.1 GCA_027083715.1 Bacteroidales bacterium | reverse complement strand
TTTCGGGTAATCTTTTACAATTAATTTTTTTAATTCTTCTTTGTCATCTGTATTGTATTGAAGATAAACCCAGTTTGTGATAAGCATTTTTGAATTTAAAGTAATTTGCTCAAATTTTGCCAGCTTATCCATAAATGGATAAATATCATTATTTATATGCAATATGGTTTTTGAGTTATTTCTTATCGTTAACGAACTGTATATTGCCGAAAAAAATGTCAAGGACAAAATAACTACAAAACCAATTACTAATTTTGTAAAACCAATTTTTTTATTTACCATAAATTCAGATATTTATCTATCCGCATTTAAGCTACCACAAGCTAAAAATAGGGAATTGTGCGGGTTAAAACATAAACTTTGTTTATATCAGCTGAAAAATACAAATATTATTTATCAATTACAAATTTAACCCCCAGACTAATAATTTGCGCATCAAAACCAATATCTCTTTGATAGTAGTTGTAATGTAAATCAATGTATTTTACAACAATTTTCCCAAGATGCTTTTTCATTAATACATTAGTATATTTTATTCCTAAACCAAATTGATTGGAATAAAACTCTGATAAATCATAATCCGAAGTATAATATTCTTCGGTAGATAAATGCTCCTCAAAAGGTGCAAAATAATCAGCGGCTGTTTGTGTATAATATCTGTATGTAGGATAAATTGTAAAATTCATACCTACTTTAATCGGCAGCTCAATATTTGCCGTATGCGAAAGAATACCCCAATCATCATAATAAAAACGATAATAAGTACGAAGTACCAAAAATTCAGAAATGTACTGATTAAAACGTAAGCCTACCGGTATTTTTATACGTGTATCAGGTAGCCGCTCAATATCATCAGCCAGCTGAAAAACCCCTTGATTTTCAGGACTTGTATAGATTGGAATATCTGCCGCATTGCCTATATAATAATTGTTTTTGTCAGCGAAATAAACCCTTTGCATCGGATTTGCGAGCCATCCTTCTTGCATCACAAAATTGCCGAAAATAGAAATTTGTGTTTTTTTACCTAATATCTGTGAAAAACTTAAAGATACTGAATAAGTATTTCGTCCGTTATCGTTAACTAAATTCATATTTACCGGCTTCCAAACATCTGTTCCTAATTTATCTATCGGTAAACCATTTTGATCTAAAATCGGAACGCCCGAAAAGAAGCCTCCGTCCAGGTTTCCACCGTACTCTATATATGTTTTAATTTCTGTTGGATATTCCGGTCGCCACTGGTCAAGATATACACCGGCATTAATTCCTATTTCAGTATTTTTCTGATTAAAAAGGCGAGAATAACCTAATCCTGCTCCAAAAGAAGTATAGTCAAATTCATTGGCAAAACTCACATGCGCCGTATAAATATTATTTCGGTTGTCTGATGAATGACTGTAACCAAGAGTTCCGCTTACCCATACATCTTTTTCTGATGCTCCTGACGAAGCAGCCCAAGGTGTGCCTGTAACATCAGTTGTTGTGGCAAGTGCTGCCAGTTTTTTCTTATCATCATCGTTATCATCATCCGAAGCTCCTGATGATGCCCCCGTAAAAGGGTTTAAATTACTTGATGACGCAGATGTATAGGCTGATATAGTTGCATCAATAGACAACACATCGTCATCATTTAAAGGAATAGAAACAACCAGGTTTGTTGCAAAATCATCCAGCTCTTCACTACCGACGCCACCGGTTACGGCAGCATTTGCTCCATCTTGTGTGTAGTAGCTGGTTAGCAAATCTATTTCAACATTTTCAAGTACTCTTTTTTTATAAGTTGATTTTTGTTTTTGTGTGGTGTCTTGCTCATTTTGTGCAAACAGTGCAAAATTCGATACTACCAAAATCAGTAAAAATAATTTTCTCATATAAAAGATTTCTAAATTAGACAAAGAAATGATAATGCCTGAAAAATTTTCTGCATTATCTGATATTGGAAATAGTGTGGTAGTTTCTTGGTTTAATTGGTGTTTTTTAAGAGGTATTAGTTACATCCGCACCCGCCTCCGGCTTTTCCTCCGTTGGCACCGGATGCTCCTTCGCGATAAACCTGAAAAGTAGTTTCAAATTTTTTGGCTTTACGTGCATTTAATGCCATATCGGGGTCATTAATATACACTTTTTCGTATTCTTTTACCGTAAGACATGATGATAATACACTTACGGCAAATAATGCAATAATGATTTTGAGTTTCATAACTTTAAAATTTTATTTAAACATTTTATCTTTTGTCCGCAGATTATACAGATTATCACAGATACTTGTTAATTAATCTGCGTAAATTTGTTCTCATCTGAGAATTGTTATTTATTTTTTAAATTTTCTTTCTTTATCTGAATATTTTTTGATGTGTAAATACTCCCTTCATCATCTATGATGATGCACTCCACATTTGGCAATTGATTAATACGGTTTAAGCCTACTTCAATACCCATCACAAAAATAGAAGTAGCCAGGGCATCTGCCAGTTCTGCACTTTTTGCAAAAACCGTTGTACTGATTATTCCACTTGCCGGATAACCTGTTCGCGGGTCAATTATGTGCGTGTACCTTTTTCCATTGAATACCACATATTTTTCATAATTGCCTGATGTTACGACAGCTCCGTTGGTTATTGGCAAAAGTGCAAAAGCAGTATTTTTGTTAAACGGATTAGTTATTGCCACATTCCAGTCTTTACCATCGGGCTGTTTGCCCCAGGTATTCATATCGCCTGATGCATTGATAATTCCGGCTGGAACATTTTTGGAAATTAATAAAGCTTTAGCTTTATCAGCCGCAAAGCCTTTACCAATGGCACCAAAACCTATTTTCATACCTTCTTTTTTCAGAAAAACGGTTTGTGCCTTTTTGTCTAGCACAATATTCTGGTAACCAACCTTTGACACCGAGTGTTTTATTGCTTCTTCCGAAGGAAATTCTTTCATGCTGCCGTCAAATTTCCAAATTCTGTCCATTGAGGCATAAGTAATATCAAAGGCTCCATCGGTAAGTTTGGAGATAATAATTGCCCGTTCAATTAAGCCAAACAGTTCTTTACTGACTTTTACCGGTTTAACACCTGCATTGTTATTAATCATCGAAGTTTCAGAG
>JALWNR010000549.1 GCA_027083715.1 Bacteroidales bacterium | reverse complement strand
TATGAATAATGCTTTCTTTTTCATTTTTTTATTGAAATTAGTTTACTTTTTATTATGAATAGATTTTTTTGCTTATTTCAGTGGGTTAAAATCTTAATATTTCCGTCATAATCCCAAACCGAAGTACATCCAGCTGATGACTATAATACATATTGTAGTAGTCCAGTCCGTGATAATAGTGAACAAAAAAGCCTATGTCTTCAAGAAATTTTGGACTGTAAAATACGGTTAATCCTAAATTTATTCGGTTTAATGAAGTTGCATCCCAATCAAATAAATCACCGAACATCCAAGTTGCATCAGCCCTTATTGAAAGCCTTGCTTTTTTCTTCCCGTTTTTTGATGCTTCAGGAAGTTTAAAAACGGAGAAACTGTTGTTCCATCGGTATAAACTGTAATCACCAATTAACTCATTGGCTGTTAGAGATTCCGGATGCCACTCAAAAGAGGAACGAAAAAATTGAACTGCTTCAAATCTGGGGTTATAAAATGTTTTAATAAATCCTGCTTCAAAAAAATTCGTTGAAAAATCTCCCGTTTTCAAATTCGGACTACCGTCTTCCAGAAAAAAATCTCCATCCTGCCCGTTTGAATGATGTTCGTAACGTGCAAAAGCAGTTATACGTTTTATTTTTTCTTTATCGCTTAGCCTGTAATAAACGGTAACGTGTGGCATATAGCTGGGAGTACGTACGGGGTAAGAATATTCATTGTACATACGAATAATTATCTGAGCCGTTAAAACCCCCATTAGTCGTGAATCTTTACTAGCTCTGATCAAAAAATTAGGGACAATGTTGGCTTCAAACATTAGGGGTTCAATATTCCCAATATCTGTTGGGGCTGTTATATAACTGTTGCCTTGATTTACTTGAATAATGGTGCTTAAATCAACTTTGGGTACCAAAATGTGTTCCGTAGTGTCGTTTTGTGCCGACACAATAGGCGGTAAGCCCCAAAGAATTAAAAATATTAAAGTTATTTTTTTATACATATCAACTGTTTTTTTAGATGAAATAATTATTTTGTAATAGCTTACAATCGATTTACTTTGGGGGCTTTGAAAAAGCCGGTTAAGGAAGTTTTCGGTTTTAAATGATGCCGAAACAGTTACATAAACCGGCTTTATAAAAATTTATATTCCTCTCATCATCATTCGTTCTGTAAACTTAGATGCAGGAACACCTGTATTTATTGAGATGTTACTTAATTTTATAATGGTTTGATGATTATTTTGAACATTTTTCATTACAGAATGTGTAATAATCCAATAACCGGATATTTTTTTCACTTCTTTAATACTTAAAGTTTTCAAAAGTTCACCGTCTTCATCATAAAACTCTTTTTTCATACCTACAAAGTTGTCTTTACGTATCCAAGTAATTGTTTTTGAGTACATATAATCTTCATCTTTTGAAACACTTTCTACTACATAACATTTTGCTCCGTTTACAGTTTCTTCTCTTAATAACTTGTGTACATCAGCATCTAATTTGCGATCGCCTAAATCATCATAAGTAAAATCAGAACCCATGAAATAGTCGCTTTTACTATCGCTGGATATACGTTTTACTTTTTTTATTGCAGGTAAATATATCCATTGGTCGTCCTCTTTATTTTCATCATCGTAAGACCAGTTCATAAACGAAGTATTTTTTACATCGGCAGGCGACATAAAAAACATAATGCTTTTTTCAACCGCTCCAAAGTCTTTTGTATATTGTTGAATTTTACGTATGCGCGTTTGTCCGCTTTTGTTAATAAGTGTCATTGTTAGTTGAGATGTTTGATCGTCGCCAGACGGTAAATTATATGCTCTTTTTACAATTTCACGTCCTGTTAACTGGGCGTTTGCACTAAATGCCATTACTGCTATTATTGCAGTTAATAATACTAATTTTAAAGTTTTCATATTTTCTCTTTTTTAATTAATTATTCAATGGTACAATTATTCAATGGTACAATGGTTCAATGATACAATGATACAATGGTTCAATGATTCAATGATTCAATGGATCAATGTATAGTAATTTAATATTGTATCATTTCTTCATTGTATCATTGAATCATTATACCATTTATTTATTTTTTCTTCTTTTTAAAATATACATTGCTTTGATACAGAAGTACCAACATAATGGTTAGTGTTCCTACAAAACTGGTAAACATATTCAGCGATACCAATGCTCCTAACTCTCTGTTTGGTGGGAATACCGAAAACAGGAGTACTAAAAATCCGGCAATAACCACAATGGCATTATAAATAATGGCTCGTCCTGAATGTGCCATTGTTTTCTGTGCCGTAACCATTTTATTTTCTGCACCAATTGCATTGTGTCGGTATTGCTCCAAGAAATGAACTGCATAGTCAATACCGATACCAATGGCTATACTCGATAATAGAGCAGTTGTTGTATTTAACGGGATATCTAAAAATCCCATAACGCCAAAACTGATTAAAGCTGTGATAATTATCGGTACCGAGCCGATTAATCCGATAATTAATTTACGGAACATCAATGAAAGCAGTACAACAATAATGATTAATGATAAAATCAAACTTCTTATTTGTCCTTCAAGAATTAAATCGGTAAATACCAAACCTTTGTATCCGCTACCTGCATAATTCATGTCAATTCCCAGCTTTTTAAAATCATCTTTGTATTTTTCAATTATTGCCAGTGTTGCATTCATTGCTTTTGAATTATCGCTTTTTAGCTGAAAAGTTACATTGGCTTTTTCATAATCGTAATCCACTACTTTATTCAGATTTTCAGGATCACCGGACATTTCATAAAGCAACAAATACTGAGCGATCATATCCTGATTATCGGGTATTGTATTAAATTCTTCTTTATCAGCATTCATAACTTTATTCATCCTTCGAATGTAATCGGCAAGTGAAAATGTACTACCTACTACCTGCAACTGATTATCAACATCTTTCTGCATTTTATCAACCAGTTTTAGTACCGCAGGTTCTTTAAATGCATCTTTTTTGCCTTCGGCATCAAGAATCAGGTTCAGCGTACTGGTTCCGCCAAAGTGTTCGTTGATAAATTTATCGGTTTGTACAATTTCACTGTCTTTTTCAAATTTTTCCAAAA
>JALWNR010000548.1 GCA_027083715.1 Bacteroidales bacterium | reverse complement strand
ACTAAATTGAATGAACATTATCATTCAAACAAGGGTGCCATAAGCGAAAGCAAACATGTATATATTGAAAACGGAATTGCATGTATTAAAAAAACATCAATAAATATACTGGAAATTGGCTTTGGTACAGGACTAAACGCACTGCTTACTCTTCAATATGCTAGTGATAATAATCTAAAAATAAACTATATAAGTATTGAAAAAAATCCGATAAAACCTGAACTCATCCGGCAATTAAACTATACAAATTTATTATCTATGGATAATAATATTTTAAAAAAAATGCACGAATGTTTTTGGAATCAACCCGTAAAAATATCTGAAAATTTTTATCTGCACAAAATAAAAGAAGATGTAGTAAATTTTGACTTAGGAATATTGCCGGAAATTGATTTAGTTTATTACGATGCTTTTTCGCCCTCAAAACAAGCAGAGCTCTGGACTGAAGAAATATTCAGTAAAATCTATCAAAAAATGGGTTTAAATGGTTTACTTACAACATATTCCTCGGCAGGAATTGTAAAAAGAGCATTACGTGCCGCAGGTTTTAAAGTTTACAGAAAACAAGGAGCACATGGCAAATTTCATATGCTTAATGCCTTAAAATTGATAAACAACAAGTTCTGAATTTGTAACTTGAATCTACAATTACAGCACAATTGTTCCAAATATTAAAAATAATCTAGAAATATTAAATTTGTATTCATGTACAGATATTTTTTACATATCAGTTATAACGGAAAAGCTTATCATGGCTGGCAAATTCAAGATAATGCAATTAGTGTGCAGGCAGTTTTAAACGAAAAAATCAGCATTGCTTTACAAGAAAATATTTATGTTGTAGGAGCAGGGAGAACAGATACCGGTGTGCATGCCGAATTTTTTATGCTGCATTTTGATACGCACAAAGAAATTACCGATAAAGATAGTTTTATTGATAAAATCAATAAACTTTTACCACAGGATATTGCTGCATATAATATTTATTGTGTACCCAATAATGCCAATACTCGTTTTGATGCCATTTCGCGCACTTATGAATACCGTATCAGCCGAAAAAAAAATCCTTTTTTAACCCATTTGTCATGGTATTACCGCTTTCCTCTCAACTTAGAGTCAATGAATGAAGCTGCACTGACACTATTTGATTATGAGGATTTTACAAGTTTCAGTAAAACCGGTACTCAAGTAAAAACCAATCTATGTAAAATTTATGAAGCCCAATGGTTTTATAAAGAAGATAGTGTACTTGTTTTCAGGATAAAAGCCGATCGCTTTTTACGCAATATGGTGCGTGCCATTACCGGTACATTGATTGATGTAGGTAAAGAAAAAATATCGATCAATGCATTCAGAAAAACAATTGAAGCTAAAAATCGCTCAAAAGCCGGATTTTCAGTACCCGCACACGGACTGTTCCTTACAGATATTGAATATCCGAAAGAATTAATATTGTCGATACGCCGATAGTCGAACATCTTTATCCTATCTCCAAATATTAAAAAAAACAGCAGACCTGTAAGCCGGGTTCTGTGTCCCGATGAATATCGGGATTTCTATCATTTCTCTAGGCGGTGGATTGCTCCACAGCTCAATCGATCTACCCCTCCCGATTGCAAAAAGCATCAGCCGGGCAAGCCGACTCACCAATGGTGAAACCGGGATATATTTGATCTTTCAATCCGCAAGATGTACGGCTACCACAGTCGCCTGCAGTACCGGTGAGCTCTTACCTCACCTTTTCACCCTTACCACACCAAAGGCGGGCGGTTATTTTCTGTTACATTACTATCCCCTCACAAGGATCTTCCCGTTAGGAAGTGCGGTGCCCTGCATTGCCCGGACTTTCCTCTCTTTTGCCTATGCAAAACAGCGATAGAACGGTCTGCTGCGGGTGCAAAATTACAAAATTATTCAATACACTGTTTCAAAGTATCGGTTAATTGCATTTCTTTAATAAACTTTTGCAATTGATCTAGACCTGTTAATGCGATATTGCTAAATGGAACAGTAAGAGCTTTAAATGCAATTTTTTGATTATCAACATCTGATATACATTTATTTTGAATATAGCGAAAAACACTTAATTGCAAATCATCAAGAGACTTTTTTATTCTATATGCTTCATTTATTGATAAATCATCGGGATTAAGTACTATATTAATCTTTGAATTTTCTGATTTGAGTATATTTTGAATTTTAGAATGTTCCTTATTCAAAACATGAAGTTGATTATTTACTTTATCGGTTTCAATTTCTTTTTTTCCAAGTTTTATTTTTGTAATAATTTCTTTTTTTTCAAGAATGGCTTTACGCAGTTTGCTAAGTTCTTCTATCCAAACTAAACTGTTTCCGGGCAAACTAAAAAAACGTAAACTTAAAGCAGTAGGCGGCATATCAAAAATCAGGTATTCCTTTTCGGGATATTCATCGATAATTTGATTAAATGCTTGTAAAAGTGCATATTCTTCCATGCCCGGAGCATGTTTTAATAATTTAAAATAATTTTTTATACTAAATGCACTTTGATATTGATAAATACGCTCCATTTTCTTAATGGTGTCCTTCAAATAATTTTTGGTTTGTTTTTCAATATCTATTTGTACAACAGAAAGTTTATGGTTAATTGTTTTTGCTTTTTCCGAAAAATCGGTCTGAAAAATATCTTGCAAATTATGTGCAGGGTCTAAAGATATCAAAAGCGTTTGTTTATCAAAATTAGATAAATTCAACGCCGAAAGTGCTGAAAGTGTCGATTTACCAACACCACCTTTTCCTGTAAAAAAAATTATTTTACTCATAGTGGATTTTCCATGCTTTTAATCTATTGGTACACTTTTATGTTATTACCAACACACCCAAAGTACTATCATTTTATTGAAGATTTTTTGATATTTTATTGAATATCAATAAGATTACTGTTACTATGGTTTTCGTGTATTGCTAATGAATGATAATACCTGTGTACCATATTTTATAACCAATCTAAAATTATTAAAATCGAGCAAAGTATTAAATTTGGTTCTACTACCATTTTAGTGGGTAAAAAATCTTTGTTCAATTATTGATATATAAATTATGTATATTTTACATCTAATATTAATTAAATAC
>JALWNR010000547.1 GCA_027083715.1 Bacteroidales bacterium | reverse complement strand
TCGGCAACCCTTTTACCATTACCGGTAATAATAAAGCTAAGCGCATTACCAAATACCCAATCGTTTCTATTAACAACTTCTTGTATTAAATCACTCAAATCGGGAGTTCTTTGATCTTCTCCTGCTTCATTAACCACATCCCAATCTGCCGGTTGCCAATTTACACTAGCATTTGTTGTGGCTCTATTGGTAATATTATTATTTACCGCAGCAAATACAGCTGAATGCCCGGTATTTTCCATTTTTATATCTAAATCACAAGCTCCATTACCGGTTTCATCTGTTCTGAATTGAAGATAGGCTGCTGTAATATGCGCACCGATAGGAATATCAACTTCTCTGAATCGAATACCAACAGTTTGTGCATCTCCATCTTCAACAAGTTCTAAGTCTGAACTATTTAAATGTACACTATTATCGCTATGTTGTTCAGCATCATCAGCACCATCAGATACTTGATAATTTAATAAATTAACTTGATTATCATCGCCGTTATTATCGGCATTAACGGTTATATGGTCTAAACTTATATCTCCCTCACCATTTCCTTCACTGGTATAGCCGACAAATCTCAGGCGAATGATATCATTGACATAATTATTTAATGGAACAACTTTATGATTCCAATCTCCATCATTATCTTGAGTTCTAATAGCCATTATAAGTTCCCAATTAATTCCATTATCTCTAGTAACATAAAGCTCAAGTTTGTCGCAATCATCTCCTCGCATATTGTAATAAAAATCTACAGAAGCATTATTGAATCCATTAAGGTCATAAAACGGACTAATTAAACCGCCTTTTCCTGTATGTTCAGCAGTAGAGTTTATATACCGGAAATAATGTCCGCTTTGAGCTTCATCTGCACCACTCCCTTCATTTCTTGTTTTAGGTCCGTATGACCAACCAAAATCTAATTTTTTGTCCATTATCCATGAATCATCCGCATTCCGGTCAAAATCTTCGACATGTGGGAAATTATTTATTATATCCCCGGGATAAACCAAATCACCATTTTCATTACAATTTCTGGTCAAGTAATATCTGTCTAAACGTAAAGTAGTTTGAATACGTTCTTGTTGTATAGCACTAAACCTGCTGCGACAAGCAGTCCCCCCTAATGACATATAATTATGCCCATCAGGATTATACCTGTCGTGGTTCACATCTTCATCATTTCCTATATAATTACAATTGTCATCATAATCTGCACCGCTCTGTTCTGCAGGTGTATCGGAAATCAGGTCGCCGGTAATTTCTGCATCAACACCATCAACTCTTTCTTTACCATATTGAGTATCACGCGTATGCAATAAGCTGAAATAATGACCAACTTCATGAATCGGGGTAGTTAAAATTTCATAACTGCCAACACCTTCAATCTCAATTATATTTAATGTATCGTCAGGCCAATTAGTATGCCCATGACCTTCAATATTCGATATAAATATATTTAATTGATACTTTTTGTACAAATTACCCAAATCATCAACCAAATCACATTCATTATCATATGTTGATACATCATAATCGTCCCAATATTTAGTATTATCGAAAAAATGTGTACCGCATAATTCAAAATTTATTCCCATACCCCTATAGGCATTATTTAAATTAGTTATCATGTCTGCAACATTGTCTGCATTAGAGCGTGCTTGTGTTCCATCACTTCTTCTTGCAATGATAACATTTACATGCACAGTTTGTGCAAAAACATTCGGCGTATAAAACGCCACCAAAACAAATAGTGCAGCTCGAAGCCACTTTGTAAAAAACCTTTTCATAGTTAAAAATTTTAGTTAGTAAATAAAACACTAAATAATATTGCAGACACAACAATTACAAAAACATAAATGATATAATTATATTACAGGTGGCAAGTATTAATAATACAAGGATGATACAGTAAGTCTTAAAGTGCTTATTGTGAGTATCTTACAGTAACAAGATACAAAAAGCATTTATCTGCCAGAAACTTCTGCTTATTAATTAGGCTGTTTTTAAAACTGATCCAAATATGAGTAAAGGCTTATATCGGTATTGGAAAGATTTAATTTTTTTCTAAGTCTTGTACGTGCAACACCTATACTGTGAACAGATTGTTTGGTTATCATGGATATTTCTTTTGTGGACATATTTAATTTTAAAAAAGCCACCAATCGTTTTTCGTTTTGAGTTAAATCAGGATGTTTCGTGTAAAATTTAGTGTAGAAATCTTTATGCACGGCATTAAACCGTACTTCAAACTCTTCCCAAATTTGAGTGTCAATACTGGCGTTAATATCGTTTATTGCCGATTGAATTTTTGGTTTATTCTCTCCTTTTACACTATATTGCAACTTTTGTAATTTCTTTTTTAAATCAAGGATTAGTTCATTTTTTTCCGTCAAGTAAACTAAATATTTTGCTAAATCTCTATTACTATCGTTAATTTCCGTAATTAATTTTTCTTTATCTACCTCTAATTGAAGTTTATTGAGCTTATTTTGTTTGAACTTTAATTTCAGGTTAAAATAAATTAAAAGCAATATAATCACTAAAGTAGCCAACACCCCCAGAATAATATACTGAATAAATGTTTTTTTCTGCTCTTTCATTATATTTTTAATATGCTGATATTCATTCTTATGCAGAGACTCTAATTGAGCAATCCGAAGATACTTTTCAATATTCAACGTACTGTCTTTAATTTGGCTGTATTTTAATTGATAATTAAAAGCTTTTTTATAATCTCCTTTGGATAAGTAAATATCTTTTAATTTTTCATATCCCTTTTGAATTTTATTGGGAATATTTAATTCTTTTGCAATATGTAAACCTTTTTGGGCATAGTCTAATGATTTTGTATAGTTTTTTGTTTGCCGATAATACTCAGCGTAATTGTAAAATATTTCAATTTTTGTACGTTTGTCTTGAGCAAACTTAATGGTAGCATAGCTTTTATCAAGGTAATAAAATACAGAATCCAGATTAGATTTTTGCAATAATATTTCGGCAATATTTAAATAGGTTATGGCAACTAAGGACGAATCGCCAATATTGATACTGATTTGCAAACTTTTTTGATAGTAATCCAATGCATTTTTTAATAAATTTAATCGTTTATACACTATTCCAA
>JALWNR010000546.1 GCA_027083715.1 Bacteroidales bacterium | reverse complement strand
AACCTGCAACTTTTTTGTTAATCAAACTTGAAAATTCAGAAAAAATGAAACCAAGTGCAAAAAAATTAGCACCTTTGGCAGACAAAATTATTTACAGCGATGGCACAAAACATGATTTTGATGCAGGAAATATTGTAGTTGAAAATAATGAATGGAAGATAAAAGAGCAGTAAGCGGATGACTTCAATTCTTCTGCTCATTTTAAAAAAAAATCTAATTGCGAAGCAATTAAAGCTTATATGAACTCATCTGTCTTATATGGTTAAAAAATAAAATTATGATAAAATTTGAAGAAGCATATAATATCGTAAAAAGCGTAAATGTTCAACTGGAAACGCAAAAAGTTCCGTTGAACGATTCCTTAGGCTATGTACTTGCCGAAAACATACGTTCAGACATGAATATGCCGCCTTTTGATAAATCGGCAATGGATGGTTATGCCTGTCGTGAAGTTGATTTAGCCCATGAACTGGAAGTAATTGAAATTATTCCGGCAGGAAAAATTCCGAAAAAGACCATAGGCGAAAATCAATGCTCCAAAATAATGACCGGAGCCATGATACCTAAAGGAGCTGATTGTGTGATTATTGTGGAAGATACGGAGGAGATAAACGAAAATAAAATCCGTTATACCAAGCCTGTGCCTGAAATCAATGTTTGTCAGGTAGAAGTTGGAAATAAACCGAATGTAAATATTTGTTACATAGGCGAAGACATTAAAACCGGCGATGTAGTGTTGGAAAAAGGTACTTTAATAAAGGCACAGCATATTGCTATTATGGCATCGGTGGGCCATACTGATGTTTTGGTACACCGTAAACCCAAAGTGGCTGTTATCCCGACAGGCGATGAAATTGTAGAGCCACACATAAAACCCAATGTGTCGCAAATACGCAACAGTAATGGTTCTCAATTGGTGGCGCAATTAAAGGCGATGGGAATTGAAGCCAATTATTACGGTATTGCACGCGATGTGGAAGGAGCTACCATGAACTTAATAAAAAAGGCTTATGCCGAAAACGATGTGATTTTATTAACGGGCGGTGTTTCTATGGGCGATTTTGATTTAGTACCTGAAATTCTAAAAACTTTAGAATTTGAATTGTTATTTCAGGCAGTTGCTGTTCAGCCAGGAAAACCTACGGTTTTTGGTCGTAACGGAAATAAATTTTGTTTCGGACTGCCTGGAAATCCGGTCTCGTCATTTGTTCAGTTTGAATTACTCACTAAACCTTTGCTTTATGGTTTAATGGGCGAAGATTACAAGCCTTTGAATTTACGTTTGCCGATTGGAAAAGATTTTTCAAGAAGAAAAGCAGGGAGAATGTCGTGGATACCGGCAGTCTTTACTGATGATGGATATATTGTACCTGTTGAATATCATGGCTCGGCTCATATTCGCGGGTTAGGAGTGGCACAGGCAATTTTTGCCGTGCCAATTGGAGTTAAAGAATTAAAGAAAGGAGATTTAGTAGATGTACGACAAATATAAAAGAAGAATAAACTATTTGCGCATATCGGTAACTGACCGTTGTAACCTGCGCTGTGTGTATTGTATGCCTGCCGAAGGCATTAAACTGATTTCTCATAATGAGATTTTATCTTATGATGAGATTTTCGAGGTAGCCAAAACAGCTGTTTCTTTGGGTGTGGATAAAATCCGTATTACCGGAGGAGAACCTTTGGTGCGTAAAGATATTGTGGAACTGGTGCGTATGATTGGAACATTGGGTTTGAAAGATTTCGGCATGACTACCAACGGTATTTATTTGAAAAAATACGCACAAGCCTTGAAAGATGCCGGTTTGCATCGTGTAAATATTAGTTTGGACACTACTGATCCGGAAAGATACAGGAAAATAACCCGCTTGGGAGATATTAATCAGGTATTTGAAGGCATTGAAGCGGCTAAAAAAGCCGGATTAACACCAATTAAGATTAATTGTGTGATTAAAAAATCAAAAGATGAGCCAGACGCACAATTAGTGGCTAAATTTTGCGAGGAAAACGACTTGCAAATTCGTTATATTCGTGAAATGGATTTGGAAACCGGACAGTTTTGGCGCGTGCAAGGTGGTGATGGGGGCGAATGCAGTATTTGTAACCGTTTGCGACTGACCAGTAACGGTAAAATTCGACCTTGCCTGTTTAGCGATTTGGAGTACGATGTGCGCACATTAGGTGCTGAAAAAGCAATAAGAATGGCAGTAGGCGAAAAACCGAAAAACGGAACGGTTGCTATGAAAGTGAAATTTAGTAATATCGGAGGATAAAAAGTGAGCGGCTGATTGAAAATCATCGGCTCACTACATCAAAAATATATTCACATGAACAAACTAACACACATAGATGAAGACGGAAAAGCCCGCATGGTAGATGTAGGGCATAAACCACCACAATTGCGCATTGCAAAAGCCGAAGGGCATATTACTTTGCAATCGGAAACCATTCGCATGATTAAAGAAAACAATATGAAAAAGGGTGATGTGCTTACAGTTGCCGAAATTGCAGGCATACAAGGAGCAAAAAAAACAAGCGAGTTAATTCCTTTGTGTCATCCTTTGCAACTTACCAAGGTAAAAGTAAAAGCTGAACTGGATGATACCGGTGTGAAAGTGTATGCCGAAACTAAATGTATCGGTCAAACCGGAGTAGAAATGGAAGCATTAACCGGAGTTTCCGTGGCATTATTAACGGTTTACGATATGTGCAAAGCCGTAGATAAAAAGATGATTATTGACGATACACATTTGATTGAAAAAACAAAGGAGGATATTTAGGAATAAGTGAGCGGGTAACAGTCAGTCACCCGCTCACTAAAAAAGTAAGTGACCATGAACAAAGACGAATTTAAGAACAACAGACATTTAAAAATACAAGTCATAACATTAAGCGATAGAGCGAGTAGGGGAGAGTATGCCGATTTAAGCGGACCTGAAATTATTCGATTTTTAGATGAATATTTTACAGAAAAAGGCTGGCAGTTTAGCATCGATGCTTTAATTATCCCCGATGATGCAGAGCGTTTGGAAAAAGAACTTTTGCAAGCCAAGGAAAACAAAACGGATATTCTGATTACCACCGGAGGTACCGGAATTGGACCACGTGATTTTACGCCCGAAGTGGTAAATAAAGTTTTGGATAAAGAAATTCCCGGTATTATGGAAAATATCCGTATGAAATTCGGGCAAAAAGTGCCGAATGCATTATTGAGTCGTGGTGTAGCCGGTGTTATGGGTGAAACACAAGTGTACAGCTTGCCCGGAAGTGTAAAAGCCGTGCGTGAGTATATGGGTGAAATCCTAAAAACATTGGAACACCTTATTTATATGCTGCATGGTATTGATACGCATAAGAAACATAAATAAACAAAACTTTATTCGGTGCGCGACGATTAGTCGTATCCCGAATAAGTAAATCCCTATTAAAAAACACATTGCAACATATTTGTAGTGTGTTTTTTTCTATTATATTTGTCATTTAGGTAAATCAGGCTGAAATTTCAGATGTGTATCCTGATTAACCGCAATAATTCATGAAATTCTCTTTATGCAGATACGAGGCACCGAATTCCGCCGACATATCTTTATATTTCAAGGAATTCGTAACGAAGTAGATGCGTGAAGAGAATTTCAAGCGACATCCAAATTTGAGTGCGTTTGTTTTGTGATAAAACTCGCTTAATATATTGATAGTAAATGTATTGTAGTGTAACTGTAATAAAAGCGGTGAATTTTGCGGGTTAAATGAATATTATAATGTTTGCAATGAACTTTCAGGTAACCCGTTAATTGGATAATTAGAAATTGAAAGAAATCACTAATTGTCCAATTTCTAATCACCTGATTTATTAAAGTTATGTTGCGAATTTAAAGGTAGTTAATTAAAATTAGCAATAAAGTAATCAATAAATCAATTTACAAAATGAGTTTTCTGGAAATTAAAAACATCAGTAAAAATTTTGTTAATCATCAGGCATTAAATGATGTAAGTCTTTCTGTTCCCGAAGGAAAAATTTTCGGGCTGCTGGGCCCAAATGGGGCAGGAAAAACCACATTAATAAGAATTATTAACCATATCACTGTTCCTGATAGCGGTGAGGTGTGGTTTGAAGGTAAAAAGCTGGATGCAGAGCATGTTCTCCAAATAGGATATTTGCCCGAAGAGCGTGGTTTGTATAAAAAAATGAAAACCGGCGAACAGGCTTTATATTTTGCCCAACTGAAAGGCATGAAGCGTTCTGAGGCTATGGAAAAGTTGAAATATTGGTTTCAAAAGTTTGAAATTGAAAGCTGGTGGAACAAAAAAGTGGAAGAACTGTCAAAAGGAATGCAACAAAAAGTACAGTTTATTGTTACCATTTTGCATGAACCCAAATTGTTGATTTTTGATGAGCCGTTTAGCGGTTTTGACCCAATTAATGTGAATATCCTGAAAGAAGAAATTCTGAATTTAAAGAAAAACGGTTCAACTATTATTTTTTCTACCCATAATATGGCTTCCGTAGAAGAATTATGTGATAATATTGCTTTAATCAATAACTCAAAAAAAGTACTGGATGGTGATGTAAACGACATTAAACAGCAGTTTAAGCAAAATGTTTACGACTTGCATTTTAAAGGAAGTTTCGATAAGTTTTCAGCCTCGGTTACGGCCGATTATAAGATAGAAAGTGTACGTCAGGAAAATGGAAACACTGTTTGCCGGGTTAAATTATTGAACGGAACTACTACTAATCAGTTGCTTTCAGGCATGCTGCAATACGGTGAGATTGTAGGGATGAACGAAGTAATTCCTTCCATTAACGATATTTTTATTCAGGTGGTGGAAGGTGAGAATAATTAGCAGGTCATAAGAATGAAGAAGACACAAAAAATAGTAGTGAAGGATACAGAAATAACTATTATTGAGAAAAACGAGCGTGATTTTATTTCATTGACTGATATGTCGCGTAGTTTTGGAGGTAATAGTTTCATTGAGAACTGGTTAAGAAATAAAGATACTATTGATTTTTTGGGAATTTGGGAGCAATTATATAATCCAGATTTTAATTTCCCCGAATTCGAGGGAATTAAAAATCAAGCAGATTACAATTTAAGTCAGAATGAACGATTAATACAATTACATACGGTTGCAAAGAGCCGAATGAAATCATTGATGAAAAACTATTCAACTAAAAAACTAAAATAATAAATATTATAAACCTGAAAAAATGAACAAAATAGCATTAATTATACAAAGAGAATATTTAGCTCGTGTAAGAAATAAAACTTTTATCATACTTACTCTATTAGCACCACTTTTGATGGTTGGTTTTATTGCAGTTATTGTTTATTTATCTACTTTGAAAAGCGATAAAACTCAAAGTATTTTGGTAAATGACCATAGCGGAATATTTAAAGAGAGCCTGACGGATAGTAAAACTGTAAAATTTAGTTTTACGGAAAATGTGGATGACGAAATAGCCAAAAAACTAATTACCGAAGGTAATTATTATGCTTTACTGATTATTCCTGATACAATTTCGGATAAGCGTTTGGAATTAATCTCTGAAAATCAGGTGAATATAAGCACCAAACTGTACATTAGTAAGTTGATTGAGAAAAAACTTCGTTATGATAAATTGCAAAGTATGGGGGTTGATCCAAAAGTTATTGATAAGGTTAATCCTGAGGTACATATCCGTACAATAAAAATTAATAAAGAAGGTAAAGAAGAAATTAGTTCGGCAGAAGCAGCTTTGGGAATTGGTTATGTATCTTCTTTCCTGATTTATATGTTTATTTTTATTTACGGTGCCATGGTAATGCGTGGCGTGATTGAAGAAAAGACTAATCGTGTAGTTGAAATTATTATTTCATCGGTAAAACCTTTCCAGTTAATGATGGGGAAAATTATCGGCGTGGCATTGGTTGCATTTACTCAATTGGCTTTGTGGATAATATTTGGTGTGATTATCATGTTTGCGGCACAATCGTTTATGGGCGATACAGGCTCAGTGCAGGAGCAGGTACTGCAAAGCCAGAATATGGCACCTGAAATGCAGGAAGTAATGAACAATACGGCATTTAACGATATTGTAGCTCCTATAATGAATCTGCCGGTATTTTCAATCTTATTTTCATTTGTTTTTTATTTTATTGGTGGGTATTTACTATATGCTTCATTATTTGCAGCTATAGGTGGTGCAGTTGATAACGAGACGGATACACAGCAATTTATGTTACCAATTACCATGCCTTTGATCCTGTCTTTGATTGTTGCTCAAACCGTAATGCAAAATCCCGAAGGACCGGCTGCATTTTGGTTTTCAATTGTTCCGCTTACCTCTCCTGTAGTAATGATGATGCGCATTCCTTACGGTGTGCCTGCATGGGAATTAATTCTTTCCATGGCATTATTGGTATTAACTTTTATAGGAACCACCTGGTTGGCTGCAAAAATTTACCGTATTGGGATTTTGATTTACGGTAAAAAATTCAGCTATAAAGATTTATGGATGTGGTTACGATTTAAAGGATAGTTTTGTAGTGAGCGGATAACTTGCTTACAAAATATTTAAGTGGTTTAGTATATCTGCTCACTTACTATTGTTTTTTATACAATCTTATATATTCATCTTCATAAATCAAAACATACTTATACGCTGATTTTGAAGCAAATTGCTCATTGCTTTCTTTATCCTCTGAAATATAATCATAAGGAAAATTTTTATCGAAATTGTTTCTGAAAAGTTGAATTTTCTTTTTATCAAGATACCCGGCTTTGAATTTCAAAAAGGTGTAATACCGTACTTCATTTGTGCTGAATATTATTGAATTATTCTTTATCAAATCGGCTAAATGATAGGCTTTTAGATTGGTTTCTTTTTCTTGTTTGCAGAGGTTTTTAAAAGAAGAAAATAATATAATACTCATTAAAACACTGAAACTTATTAGTAAAATATTCATCTTTCGGTTATCAAATTTAATCCTTTGGATTAAAAATTCGGTGAATAATCCTAAGCTCAATGCAATTGTCAAAGTATTAAAAATCAGTAGCCGATAGAATGCTATGGTTTGTTGAACAGCTATCGTGATTAATGGTGTGAGTAAAAAGCTGATTATCAATAAAAATAATACTTTTTTATTTTTGAAAGAATACATCAAACCAAAAATTGTAGCTATTAGCATGAAAACGGTAAAATAGGGATTATTCCCTGATATCCAGACAAAATAGTTTTTGATAAATTCCGGATAAGTGCTCATAAATTCGCTAAAAACTATTCGTTCCATGAAATCATATCCCGTTAGGGAGTTTATTCCGCTAACCAGAAAAACAGGAGCGTATAAAATTAAAACCGTCAAAGCGGTAAATACCGAAAAAGTCAAAAATTCTTTAAAATAATTGAACTTTTTTTGTTCAAAAATATAAAAGGTATAAAAAACGGCTTGCGACAAGTAAACATATAAATAAACCGGAATGGTGTAAAAGCCCAATGCGCTTGAAATGAGGTAAATAAGCCATCGCTTTTTTCTGTTTTCTTTGCTTTTAGTTAATCCTAAAAGTGCTGATGTGCTGATAATTGCAAAGAGCATCAATAAACTGTATCCGCGTGCTAAAACTCCGTATTGTAGAATGGGAAGCGTAAAAGCAAAAAAGCTGAATGCAATGTATTTTGCCTGTCTGTTTAACAATCTGCTGAAAAACAAATATGCTGCAAACAATATCAATAATCCGCTTAAAAAGGAGGCTATACGCAAAGTATAAACCGGACTAAAAGGCAGTAGGTCAAAAATATTGCACAATATTGAGTGCAGAATATGATTATTGGTAAGATTGTAATAGGATATTGCAGCAAGAAATCCGGGTTTTACATAGTTCAGAAAAGTAAAGGCTTCATCGTTGGTAATGGGCTGTGTGAAAAAATAATAGATCTTTATATTGCTTGTTATCAGTAAGATAAGCAAAAATACCTGCCAATCTTTTTTTGAAATACTACGTATTTCATTTTTTATTTTTGAAAATAAAAAGACTACAAAAGAAGTAGCTTTTTCTTCAAAAAAATGATAAAACCGATAAACAATAAATCCAAAAAATAAAGAAATAAGTGCTGCTGAATATTTGATAAAAAGAAATTTATCGTAAGTTAAATATTCGTTTTTGAATTTTTCTACTTTATCTAACTTTCCTGCTTTTTGAAGAATAAAATGTACAAAATCATCGTAAGTGTTTATCCATAAAAACAATGTTGCAAACACCAGACTGAACCCTAAAATTACAGAAAGTATTTTAAGCAGGTATTTTATGGATTTTTGCATAGCCATTTAAGAGTTGTAGTGAACGGGTAACTGCGAGTCTCTCACTCATTGCATTCGGACTAATCGTTTATCTTAATCTCTCGTACCATCAATTGCAAACTCACATTACCTTGCCATTCATTTTCCTCAATGGAATAACAAATATCAAATGATTTTTTCTGCTTGATTACCGGCAGGTATTTTTGCGCAATACCAAAAGCAATTCCTTTCATGCGTACATGGCTTGCATCTTTTACATTAAGTTGCAAATGGCTTTCGTCGCTTCCTACAGCACGTGAAAATCCGGTGTCCATAACTTTTTCGGTTACATAAACCGGAGTCATATTCCCAGGACCAAAAGGTGCAAACTGGCGGATAATATTAAAAAAATTATTGGTAATTTCTTTAAAACTAATTTTTGCATCAATTTCAATTTTAGGAATTTGTTGTTCGGCAGTAATCATGCCCGAGACTACCTCATTAAAACGATTACGGAATTTATCAATATTTTCGATTTTAATAGTCAGTCCGGCAGCATGTTTGTGCCCGCCAAAACTTTCCAGCAAATCACTGCATGCATCAATGGCAGCATACAAATCAAAACCGTCCACGGAGCGTGCCGAGCCGGTTGCCATGCCTTTTGATTTTGTTAAAACAATGGTGGGCTTGTAATAAGTTTCGATTACTCGCGATGCAACAATGCCTACCACGCCTTTGTGCCAGTCTTCTTTAAAAAGAACGGTAGCTTTATGCTCTTTCCATTCAGGATTATCTTCAATCATTTTCAGGGCTTCCTGCGTAATTGTACTGTCAAATTCCTGACGTGTTGTGTTAAAATTGTTAATGTTTTCGCTAAATTGTTTGGCAGGTTCTTTATCTTCCGAAATCAATAATTTAACCGCACTTCGTCCTGACTCAATACGCCCTGCCGCATTAATGCGCGGACCAATTTTAAACACACAATCCGAAATAATAATGTTTTTATCTTTCAAGCCCGCAACATCAATTATGGCTTTCAGTCCTTCTTTTTTTGTCTGGTTCAGCTCTTTTAATCCGTAATATGCCAAAATACGGTTTTCACCCGTAATTGGTACAATATCCGATGCAATACTAATTGCAACAATATCCAGATAGGAGTAAAGCTCTTTAAAATCACCTAGTGTTTGTTGTGTGTATGCCTGCAAAAGCTTAAAACCTACTCCGCAGCCCGAAAGCTCTTTGTAAGGATAGTTACAATCCGAACGTTTGGGGTCAAGTACGGCAATGGCTTCGGGGATTTTATCGCCCGGCGTATGGTGGTCACAAATGATGAAATCAATATTCTTTTTGTTGGCATATTCAATTTTATCCACAGCTTTGATGCCGCAATCCAGTGCAATCACCAAATCAAAATCGTTTTCTGCCGCAAAATCAATCCCCTGAAAAGAAATTCCGTAGCCTTCTTTGTAGCGGTCGGGTATATAATAGTCAATATTTTCAGCTCTGTTTCTTAAAAATGAATAAACTAAAGCAACGGAAGTAGTTCCGTCCACATCATAATCGCCGTAAACCAGTATTTTTTCTTTGTTTTCGATGGCTTTTTGCAGTCGCTCTACGGCTTTATTCATATCAGCCATCAGAAAAGGGTCGTGTAGATGTTCCAATTCCGGACGGAAAAATTTTTTTGCTTCGTCAAAAGTATTGATTCCGCGTTGAACAAGCATTGTGGCAATAGGTTTGCTCACATTCAGTTCTTGCATTAATTTATTGATGGTGGCTATATCGCCTTCGGGTTTTAATATCCAGCTTGATTCCATAAATATGATGATAAAATAGTATTGCGAAATTAACAATAATTTCCACGAAACTTTTTTAACTTTGTTAAAGTTTTAAACAGATTTTAATTTATGGTATGCGAAAAATCGTAATTTTTATTTTGTTAACACAAATTTATGCTTGTATTCCAAGTAGAATTTACCATGAATTTGATGAATTTGAAAACCTGCGTAAATTTAAACTTACTCAAATTTATAATGCCAAAAGAGATTTCATTGGTCATGTGCAAATTAAAATTAATTACTATAAAAGCATTAGCCAATCGAGCGAAGTGAAAATAAGTGCTCGTTTGTTGGTGTATGCTTCTGCCGAAGATGGTGATTTGGGTAAGACAATTAGTTTTAGGATGGGGCAGCAAATATATGATTTGAATTTTTACAATTATAAAAGCAGTTATGATGCCTTTCATGATATTGATTACGATGTTGATCAGGAAAACAGTACTATAAGCGTTACATCAAAAGCCGACGAAAACATTCGGCACATAGCCGATTTTGACATTTCAAATGAGTTGGGAGACAAAATTTTAAATAACGAAATCTTGTCGTTAAGGTTTTTTATTGGCAAAGAAGCATATACCGTTCGCTTTTCAAAGTTTAAACTAAAACAGCTCAAAAAGTTTTTACTGATACAGTGAGTTAATCAAAAAAAATATATTGAATTGATATGAAAGAATATACCCTTAAATCCGCAGGTATGTTTGCAGTAAAAAATACTTGCGGATTTAAGGTAATAGTTGATTATTATCAGGCAAATAAACAAATCAGGTACAGTGCAGCATTAATAATCTGTGCCAATCTGCCTAATATGCGGATAAAACTTGTTTTCTGCGATTTATAATTTGAATTTTTGCGCTTTATAGATAATGCCTTATCTTTGCGGTTTAAATTTTTATCGGTAAAGAAAAATGGAATTAAGCGAACAGGAAATTATCAGACGCAAATCTTTGCAGGAGTTAATTAATTTGGGTATAAATCCTTATCCCGCAGAAAAATACGAAGTAACTGCACACAGTAAAGATATTTTGGAAAATTACGATCCTGAAAAGAATAATTTTCAGGATGTAAGTGTGGCAGGGCGTATTATGAGCCGCAGAATTATGGGTAAAGCATCTTTTGTTGAAATTCAGGATGCCGAAGGGAAAATTCAGGCTTATGTAAACCGTGATATTATTTGCCCCGATGAGGATAAAACTTTTTACAATACGGTTTTTAAAAAACTGTTGGATATTGGTGATATTATCGGAGTAAAAGGAGAGGTGTTTAAAACCCAGATGGGTGAAATATCCATTCGTGTTAAAGAATTAAAAATATTAAGCAAATCGATACGTCCGTTACCCGTAGTAAAAGAAAAAGACGGGAAAGTATATGATGCTTTTTCCGATCCTGAGCAGCGTTATCGTCAGCGTTATCTGGATTTGATTGTAAATCCGCAGGTGCGTGATGTATTTGTAAAGCGTACAAAAATTATCAATACCATGCGCCAGATGTTTAATGAGCACGGATATTTAGAAGTAGAAACACCTATTTTGCAACCCATTCCGGGAGGAGCGGCTGCGCGTCCGTTTATTACCCATCACAATGCACTGGATATTCCTTTGTATTTGCGTATTGCCAATGAATTGTACCTGAAGCGACTGATTGTAGGTGGTTTTGATGGTGTGTATGAATTTTCAAAAGATTTCCGTAACGAAGGAATGGACAGAACACACAACCCTGAATTTACGGTAATGGAGATTTATGTTGCCTACAAAGATTATTTTTGGATGATGGAGTTTACCGAGAAAATGCTTGAACGTGTGGCTTTGGCGCTTCACGGCAGCACGAAAGTAAAAATAGGGAACAACGAAATTGATTTTAAAGCTCCGTACAGGCGTTTAAACATGCTTGATGCCATAAAAGAGCATACCGGAATTGATATTTCAGGAATGAATGAAGAACAATTGCGCGGAGTGTGTAAAGATTTAGGTATTGAGGTGGACGAATCTTTTGGAAAAGGAAAACTAATTGATGAAATTTTTGGCGAAAAATGTGAACATCATATGATTCAGCCTACTTTTATTACCGATTATCCGGTAGAAATGTCGCCATTATGTAAAAAACATCGTGATAACCCGGAACTTACCGAGCGTTTTGAGCTGATGGTAAACGGTAAAGAGCTTGCGAATGCATATACCGAACTGAACGACCCAATTGATCAGTTAGAAAGATTTAAAGAGCAATTAAAATTATCGGAAAAAGGCGATGACGAGGCAATGTTCATTGATATGGACTTTGTACGTGCTTTGGAGTACGGAATGCCTCCTACATCAGGAATGGGTATTGGTATTGACCGCCTGACCATGTTTATGACCGGACAGGAAAGTATTCAGGATGTATTATTTTTTCCGCAAATGCGCCCCGAAAAGAAGGAACAAATTGATTCGAAAGAAAAATATTTGGAACTTGGAATTGAGGAAGATTGGATTCCTATAATTCAAAAATTGGGGTTCAAAACTGTAGAGAGTCTAAAATCTGCTAAAGCAGGAAAGTTACATCAGGATTTGTGTGGATTCAATAAAAAGAACAAGCTTGGTTTGAAAAACCCGTCTTTGGATGATGTAAAGAACTGGATAAAATAGTATATTAGTGAATTGGTATGTTAAAGATTTTACAATAAACTAATTCGCTAATAACTAATATACCAATATACTATTAACAGCTTGTTAGAATTTTTTCA